>CAIVHB010000084.1 GCA_903905585.1 uncultured Ferrovum sp.
ACATGGCCATTTTGCTTCAGTTGCTTCTGAGTGGCGTTGCGCTCGGCATGATCTATGCTGTGATTGCCTTTGGCTATCAAAGTACCTTCGCAACTTCAGGCACCCTTAATTTCGGACAAGGTGAAGCCTTAATGTTGGGGGCCATGGTAGGTTTGAGCATGGCTGGGAACGTAGCCGGTGGTCCGTACATCAACTATTGGGCAATGATCCCGATTGTGCTGATTTTTGGCGCCCTGCAGGGCGCAGTCGTAGAGCGAATTGGGGTGCGGCCCGCAATCAAAACCAAAAGCGAGTTTGGTTGGATTATGTCAACCATTGCGCTCGGCATTATTTTCAGAAACGTAGCAGAGAATGTTTGGGGGCGCGATGACATGCCATTTCCTTCCCCTCTGCCAACAGATCCCTTACATATTTTTGGCGCCAGCGTTCTCCCAATGGAATTACTGGTGGTCGTTGGGGCAATTGTCATGATGGTGGGTGTAGAGATTTTTAATCGGCGCAGTATTTATGGCAAGGCAGTCGTAGCAACCTCCACCGACCGAGATGCAGCAGGCTTAATGGGAATTAATACTGGCTTAGTGATTACCTTTTCTTACGCACTCTCCTCTGCAACGGCCGCTTTTGCCGGAGTGTTGATTGCACCCATCACCCTGACCGGCGCCAGCATGGGCGCGGTACTGGGGCTCAAAGCGTTTGCTGTAGCCATTATTGGCGGCCTTAACTCTGGCTTAGGTGTGATCGTTGGGGGCATCTTATTAGGGGTTGCGGAGACCACCACAGGATTCTACATCTCAACTGGCTATAAAGATGTGCCTGGACTCATCCTGTTGTTGCTGGTGTTATCGGTCAAACCTGCCGGCTTATTCGGCAAATCCGTTATTAAGAAGGTTTAAGCGATGAAGCGTTCCCATCTATTTCTTTCTTTACTCGGTATGGCTTTTGCTTTAGCTCTCCCGATTGTTGTGACGAACGAATATTACGTTCACCAATTCGTCCTCATAGCTATTTATGCAACGCTCTTGTTTGGCCTAGATATTGTGGTCGGCTTTACTGGAGAAGTTTCGCTGGCGCATGCTGGGCTATTTGGAATTGGTGCTTACACAGCAGGCATTTTGACTTGGAAACTGGGATTTCCTTTTTACGCTGCCCTGCCCTTCAGTATCGCCGTGACTTCAGGATTTGGGGCCATTCTGGCGCTTCCCGCACTTCAAGTGACCGGCCCCTACCTGGCAATGGTAACGCTAGCTTTTGGCACAATTGCACAAATTTTAATTAACGAAATGACTTTTCTTACCAACGGAGCAATGGGGCTGACCATCCATAAGCCCTCTCTGTTTGGTTTTATATTGCAAGAATCGCAATACTACTACTGTGCCCTGACGATCTTTTTCTTTGCCATGATCGCGGTGCATCGAATTTTACGATCGCATCTAGGTCGCGCCTTTGAAGCCCTTCGCGGCAGTCCTGTTGCTTCAGATTGTATGGGTGTGAGCGTTTATTTTTATAAAGTATTTGCATTTGTAATCAGCGCTGGGTTGGCTGGTTTAGCCGGTGGCATGTTTACCTATAACGAACTCTACATCGCCCCTAATACTTTTAACTTTGAACTCACCATTCTGTTCCTCCTCGCCATCATCATGGGCGGAAGAAAAAGCCGCGCAGGCGCAGTGCTTGGTGCAACAATTGTGGTGTTGCTTCCTAATTTACTCGATGACATTGAATTATTCCGCTATCTCGCTGAATTCGCTGTCACCGTCGTTGCAATTCGTGCGGGTTTCGTGTTTAAAAAAGAGGGGGTAAGCGGGCTCAAGGATTTATTGATTCCTGGTGTGGGCTCGGTACTTCTGTTGGCGGCATCATTCAAACTTGAGAACATGACCAACTGGCGAATTACGATTTTTGGCCTGTTGATTTTGTTTGTTGTGTACTACCTGCAAGAAGGCATTATTGGTTGGGCAAAAGAAGTTTATGTTACTTGGAAAGGTGACAAGAAATCCACAGCATTGAGCAGCGAAGAACTGAACGTTGACCCCTCAATTGCGTTGAGTTCAGAACACGCTGGCAACATTCAGAGCGCTGATGGCATCCTGCTACAAGCCAAAGGAATTCTGATGCAATTTGGTGGTTTGAAGGCACTCAATGAAGTAGACCTCAGCATCAAAAAAGGAACCGTGCATGGTTTGATTGGCCCGAATGGATCGGGTAAATCCACCATGATGAACGTACTTACCGGGATCTATAAGCCTACGTCTGGTTCTGTTCAATTTAATGGAAAAGAATTATCTGGATTGCCCCCTGCAGATATTGCACAGCAAGGGATTGCGCGGACTTTTCAAAATATTCAGTTGTTTGGTGAGATGACTGCTCTTGAAAATGTGCTTGTTGGCCTGCATCATACCTTTCACAGCAATTTGCTTTCAGTGATTTTGTCTACGCCTAGCCAATGTAGCGAAGAACAGGCAGCTCGTGCCCGGGCTGCAGCCATTCTAAAATTTGTAGGCCTGAGCGATGTGGCGCATGAGCAAGCACGTAATCTTGCCTATGGCCGTCAGCGGCTATTAGAGATCGGACGTGCCTTGGCCCTAGACCCTCAGTTATTGTTACTTGATGAACCCGCAGCAGGCCTGACTCCTGCTGAAATCCCTGACCTTATTGCGATTATTGGTCGCATTCGCGAACAAGGAATTACTGTCATTCTGATTGAGCATCATATGGATGTGGTGATGAGTATTTGTGATCGTGTTTCAGTGCTCGACTTCGGACAAAAAATTTCTGAGGGTTTGCCAGCTGAAGTACAGAGCGATCCGCGCGTGATTGAAGCCTATCTGGGCGGTCAGCCAGCCTAAAGGGAGAAAACACAAAAATGTTAGAAGTTAAAAATCTCACCGCCGCCTATGGCCAGGTCAGCGTATTGCATGGTGTTAGTCTAAAAGTAGAAAAAGGCCAACTTGTTACCTTAATCGGTTCGAATGGAGCAGGAAAAACAACGACCATGCGCGCGATTAGCGGCATGATCAGCCCTACCGGTGGCGATATTTTGCTAGGAGGAAAGTCTATTGGTGGCTTGGCCTCTCATCAGATCAGCAAATTAGGTGTTGCGCATAGCCCTGAAGGCAGAAGGGTATTTCCAACGCAAAGCGTCAGAGACAATCTTTTGCTTGGCGCATTTTCGCGCCTTACCATGGGGCGTGAACGCGGAGACGTTGAAGGCGATTTAGAGCGGTCTTTGGATTTGTTTCCCCGACTACGCGAACGTAAAGACCAACTTGCTGGCACCTTATCTGGCGGGGAGCAACAAATGTTAGCGATGGCGCGTGCTTTAATGCTCAAGCCCGAAGTACTGTTGCTGGATGAACCCTCAATGGGCTTAGCACCCATCTTAGTGGAAGAGGTATTCCATATCATCAAGCGCCTGAAGCAAGAAGGCGTGACCATGTTATTGGTAGAACAGTTTGCTGCTGCTGCCCTAGGTGTAGCCGATTATGGTTATGTAATGGAAAACGGTCGTATTGCAGTTGAAGGTCTCGCTGCCCAACTACAAAACGATCCCAAAGTTAAGGAAGCATATTTAGGCGGTGGCCACTAATTCCGAGGGGTATGCAAATCTAAGCAACGTGTCCTTTAACGAATAAGCCAAGCCAAAAATTCGGCAAAAGCCAAACCACTCAAAGCACCAAGCAGCAAATACACCCAGCGACTTAATCGCCTTTGCTCCACGATTAAACTCTCGATCAGGCCTTGCTGATTTGCGCGCAGATGACTCTCTTCCAAGTAACGTGAAGCCAAACGAGGCAACTGAGGAATGAGGTAGGCCCAATGTGGACCCTCTTTTTCTAATTCTTTAACGGCTCGACGCCAGCCTACTTGCTCATTCATCCAACGCTCAAGAAAGGGCTTAGCAGTCTTCCATAGATCGAGCTCGGGATCGAGGTCCCGCCCAAGGCCCTCAATATTCAGCAAGGTTTTTTGCAACAATACCAACTGGGGTTGCACCTCCATCTGGAATCTTCGCGAAACCTGAAACAGGCGCAATAATACACGCCCGAATGAAATTTCTTTCAATGGTCTATCAAAGATAGGCTCACACACTGAACGTATAGCGCGTTCAAATTCTTCTACTCGGGTATCCGCCGGCACCCAACCCGCCTCCAGATGTGCTTCGGCCACGCGACGATAATCCCGACGGAAAAACCCAATCAGGTTTTGAGCCAAATAATCTTTATCCCGCTGCTCTAAGGCCCCCACAATTCCAAAATCTAAACCTATCCACACTCCGTCATCGGCCACGAAAATATTACCTGGATGCATATCCGCGTGAAAAAACCCATCACGAAAAACTTGAGTAAAAAATATTTCCACCCCATCTTTAGCTAGCTTAGGGATATCTATTCCCTTGGTACGCAGGATGTCAACTTTGGATACGGGTGTTCCAATCATCCGCTCCATTACCATGACTTGGTGATCACACCAATCCCAATAGACTTCAGGGATGCGCAATAAAGTTCCTTCGATAAAATTACGACGCAGTTGGCTGGCGTTAGATGCCTCAATCAACAAATCTAATTCGTCACGCAAATGGCGGGCAAACTCTTCCACCACTTCACGAGGGCGCAGGCGCCTTCCACCCGGAAGTGATTCAAGTACGCGGGCCGCAGTTCGCATGAGATTGAGATCTCGGGCAATAACTGAGGCAATACCAGGGCGCAAGATTTTGACAGCTACTTCACGTCCATCTAACAAGGTAGCAAAATGCACCTGAGCCACTGAAGCGCTGGCCACTGGTTTTTCATCAAATTGCTCAAAGACCTGAGTCAGGTCAGGGCCATAAACATCGGTCAACACCTTACGCGCAGCAGCCCATGTAAATGGTGGCACTTGATCTTGCAGAAGCGCCAATTCATCGGCTATATCAAGGGGTAATAAATCACGTCGGGTTGAAAGAGCTTGTCCCAACTTCACAAAAATTGGACCCAAGCCCTCCAGTGCCAATCTCAGTCGCATCCCTCTGGGTGCATTAGAAATATTTTTGAACCCGCCCCTTGGCAAACGCAGGATCAAAGAGAATGGCTGCGGGAGTGAAACTAAACCATCAAGGCGATAACGCCATGCCACCCATAGAATTCGAATCAGTCGCAGCAGGCCCATAAGTGATCTCAATGAGAGGTGGTTTTTTCTTTAAAGCGAGCTTCAAGACGAGCTATTCTTTGCTCAAGTCGATCCGTAGCATCACGCACATTATCAATATCGTCGCAATGCTGAGAAACAATATCCTCAGAAGGAAATAAGCGTGCCTCATGCATTGCATAGTCAGTGCTAGATCGTGCCAAACGACCAGCCGCTTCTGTGCCCCATGTAAAAAAACTGTGAAGTTTTTGCGCTATTTGCTCTGAGGCAATATCACCGAGATAAGGCGCCATCCACTCAGCAGGATCAGGTCGCAAATGTCGTGCAATAAAAGCCAATTCTGCAGCAAGCCCAGCGTTTCCCTCAATTCTTACCTCACGCATGATGGCATCCATTCCTTTACCCAACACTGAAAGCTTTTCAGAAGGCAATGAGAAATGAACCCCAGGATTTGAGCGAAGTGAATCAAAGGCAGCTTGATCAGACAAACCTTGGGGCAAGCCGTCTGAGTCGAGTAATAATTCCCCCACTACCCCAGCCACATCCCAAGCAATCCGATGCCCTGCAAATGGCTGAAGACGCTCCTGAACCCAGGGAGCGTCCGTAATAAGCCGCCTCAATATTGGGGCGACAATTCGACCCGTCACGCCACCTGCTGGATGCCCACAAGCAACCAGGATGAGTGAGGGTCGCTTAAAAGTTTTCTTACATGCCAAATTTCGTTGACTGATTCTGGCGTAGCCCTATCTTCACTGATTGTGGCCTGATACTGCACGCTCGCAATGGCTTCATTATTTTCAATACTTAAATCGAGCAATTGAGCATCTACCGTCAGCACATCTACGCGTTGTTGAGCAGCGCCACGCTCTTGTATAGCCAACGATATCTCTGCATACATTTGTGGGGTTGTAAATTGACGCAAGTCGTTCAAATCACCTGCATCGTTAGCAGCCTGCAACCTCACGTAAGCCAATTTTGCTTCGCGAATAAAGGCAGGAAGATCAAATCCAGGTGGAAGATTCAAAGGAGGCTGCTCCGACACTGATTGCTGCCCCGATGCACCGTAAGTGCCTTGAGGGACATATTGTGGCTGCGGTGGAACTTCCGCATAGCCTCCCGACACTGCTTCTGCATAGTGCTGAGGTGGAGCCGAAAATAAAAAACGCCGGACTAAGAAGATAAATCCTGCTACCAAAAGCCCCATGAACACAATATTCATTAGGCCACCACCGAAATCCCCACCACCGAATCCGCCCCCGTGCCCACCAAACAACAATCCTCCAAGTAAGGCTCCACCTGCGAATCCAGCAAGGGGGCCTAGCCAGCTATTTCGCTGAGGCACGGGTGCAGGAGCCACCTGGGGCCTAACAGGGGCAGGAGCAGCTGCAGTACCCGGCACACCAGGGGCGTTGGGGCGAGCAGCGTTAGGCGCAGCCGGAGAAGGAGTAGGAGCGCGCTGCATGCTTTGCGTATCACGTTGACGCCCCACACTTCCACCGCCACCCAAGCGTTTGGCGGCAAATGCATCTTGAATCCCTAGCGAAAAGCAGAGAACAAGAAGCACCAGTACTGAAAAACGAGAGAATGTATTCATATTTTAGTAACGATATCCCATGTGAAGCGCAACAATTCCCGCGCTAAGGTTGTGGAACTTAACACTAAGAAAACCAGCGTCCTGCATCATTATCTTAAGTTTATCTTGGTCAGGATGCATACGAATGGACTCCGCTAGGTAGCGATAGCTTTCGGCATCTCCTGCTACCCATTGTCCCATTCGCGGAAGCACATGCAATGAATAGGCATCATAAGCCAATTTCAAGGGTTCCCATATTTGAGAAAACTCAAGCACAATGGCTTTTCCCCCCGGGGCCAATACCCGATACATTTCGGCTAACGCATTTTCCTTGTGGGTCATATTACGCAATCCAAAAGCTACAGTGACCAGATCAAAGCTTTTATCTGCAAATGGCAGTTTTTCTGCATCGCATTGCACAGCAGGAATGGGGTGACCTCGATCAACCATTCGATCTCTGCCTCGAGCGAGCATGGCAGCATTGATATCAGTCATCACCACATGGGGGGTAAGCTGCGAGAAAGCCAACGCCAGATCACCGCTTCCTGAGGCAAGGTCTAGAACCCTATCCCCTTGTTTGACGCGCGCCAATTCAACTGTGAAACGCTTCCAAAGCCGATGTAACCCCGCTGACATCAGATCGTTCATTACATCATAGCGATCTGCGACGGAGGTAAAAACAGCCCCTACGCGCCCCGCTTTCTCAGATTCATCAACCTGGGTAAAACCAAAATGCGTTTTTGTCACGCTTTAGACTCCGCCTTGTGTTGGGCGACCTGTTCCAGATAACGTCCCCATAAGAAGGGTTGGTTTTCACCGATTTCACGTAACCATGCCCAAGAATAAATTCCCGTGTCATGCCCATCATTGAACACAATTTGCACCCCATAGTTCCCAACAGGCTTTAATTCAAGTATCCCCACATCCTGCTTATTGAGTTGTAATACTTCTTGTCCCGGGCCATGCCCTCTGACTTCAGCTGAAGGCGACTGGACACGTAAAAACTCAAAACTAAACTCGAAATGCAGTCCGTCATCGAAACTAATTTTTAGCACTTTGGCAGGCTGATCAAGCGTAAGCTCAGTCGGCCAAGGGATAGTATTCAAGGCCATTTTTTGAAGGTCCGATAAGATTAATGTTTAGTTTGCAATCATAATCCAAGTACGCCCTAAAGGGGTTGTCACAAAAAAGTCACCTCACTGATATATAAATTAAGATGAATAGAAATATGTTTACCTAATTATCATTTCCCTATCCTGTCATTATCCGTCCCCGGAGAAGTTAACGTGGCTGCTCAAATTTTGGTTGTAGAAGACGAAATCGCTATCCAGGAACTGATCGCCCTGAACGTTCGTCAAGCCGGTCACCGTCCCACCCTAGCTGCCGATGCCGAGGAGGGTCTTGCTAGGGTGCAGCAAAGTTTGCCTGACCTTATTCTTTTAGACTGGATGCTACCCGGAATGAGCGGAATTGATTTCCTTCGCCGATTACGAGCCAATGGCAGAACACAAGCTATACCCGTCATTATGCTGACTGCCCGCGCTGAGGAACAAGACAAGTTATTGGGTTTAGAGCACGGGGCTGATGACTACATCACAAAACCCTTTTCTACACGCGAACTCAATGCTCGTATCAAGGCCGTTTTACGTCGCCGTGCGCCTCAGATGACCGAAGACCGAGTGGAATTTGGTGATCTGGTCTTAGATCCTTCTACCCACCGTATTTCAGCCAATGGCGCTGACATCGCTGTGGGGCCAACAGAGTTCAAATTACTACACTTCTTCATGACCCATCCAGAGCGCGTGTACTCTCGTACTCAAATCCTCGATCAGGTATGGGGCGACCATGTTTTCATAGAAGAACGTACGGTAGATGTGCATATACGCCGCTTGCGCTCTGCACTGAATGCTACTGGACATGATCGCTTGCTCCAGACGGTTCGTGGATCAGGCTATCGCTTCACTCGGGTCGCCTAGCTTAATCTTAATAGGTACAAGGCAATACTGTTCATAGCCAATATCTAGCCATAGCGTGTGCAGATGTTAAGCTAGAGAGATGTCATCACCCTGGCCTTATCTTATTCGCAGGATCTCTCTAGCCTGCTTTATTGCTTTGCTCATCGCCGCCTTTTTTGGTTCGCGCTCAGGGTTAGTTGCGCTTTCCCTTCTCATTTCAATTCAGTTCACCAGCCACCTTGTTCAACTTTGGCGTCTCACCCATTGGCTAAAAAACCCCACCCCTGCTTCTGTTCCTCAAGCAAGTGGTCCTTGGGGCATGGTGTTCATTAGCCTTTTTCGATTGCAACGCAGAGCGGAACATGGAAGTGAATTATTAAGAGAGGCACTGAGCCGATTTCAACAAGCAGGAGCGGCACTCCCAGATGGCTTAGTCATCATGGATGCATACGATCGCATCGAGTGGTGTAACCCGCTCGCAGAAGAGCACTTGGGCATTGATTTAGACCGTGACCGAGGTCAGCAACTCACCTATTTGATGCGTCAGCCCAATTTTTTAGAATGGTTATCAAAAGAATCCTATGAGTACCCCCTAATATTAAGAAACACTCGGGGATCTGGGACCAGCCTTCTTTTTTCTTTAGTGCGATACGGTAGCCGTGAAAAATTAGTTGTCAGTCGCGATATTACTGTGATCGAAAATGCTGAACGCATAAGGAGAGACTTTGTTGCGAATGTCTCCCACGAGTTGCGTACACCCATTACGGTGATCTCTGGTTTTCTTGAAACGCTCGAAGATGCCGAAGAACTGGAACACGAAAGTTTGATGCGCGCCATTGGTTTGATGCGTTCTCAAGCAGAACGCATGCAGCATTTGGTAGAAGAGTTATTAAGCTTATCGCGACTGGAGAGCGATGTAGGCGAACCAATACGAGATGAAGTTTCACTACAGGAATTTATAGAGCTACTCAATCGCGAAACCACCCAACTCAGCCGAGGACGACACAAAATTATTGTTGAAATTGAAGGGGATGATGTCTTAATGGGTAGCCGGACAGAATTACATAGCGCTTTTGGAAACCTCGCTAGCAATGCCGTTCGCTACACTCCAGAAAAAGGAACCATTACACTTAAGTGGCGACGAACAGAAACGGGTGGCGCCTTTAGTGTGAAAGATAGTGGAATTGGCATAGCACCAGAGCATATCCCTAGACTCACTGAGCGCTTTTATCGGGTAGATAAAAGTCGTTCGCGGGATACCGGGGGAACGGGGCTTGGACTATCAATCGTCCAGCACATCTTGACTCGCCATCAAGGCTATTTAGATATTCAAAGCACCCTCGGATCAGGTAGCGAGTTTATTGCCCATCTGCCTTCTGAAAGACTCGCTGTTTCGGCTTCTCAGTCTCTTCCCAAAAACCAGCTAGAAATATCCTCTACTAAACCGATTGAAACGCTAAAATGAACTTCCGATTTTCTTTGTATTTAAAGACATGATAGGCATATTGATCGTCGCCCACGGGGCACTCGGAGAATGCTTAATTCACTGCGCTAGCCATGTTTTGGGGCGACGTCCGTTACGCTTACGCCAGCTAGGCGTAACGGTTCACGACGACCCTGAACTGATCTTGCCGCATGCTAGAGAGTTGGTTAAAGATTTAGATGATGGCAGCGGGGTACTAATTTTATCGGACATATGTGGTGCCACGCCCTGCAATATTGCGAGCCGCCTCATTCATCCCGGCCACGCTGAACTTTTGTCTGGAGTGAGCTTACCCATGCTTGTCCGGGCCCTCACCTACCGCGATGAATCCCTTGCTTCCGTCATTGAGAAAGCCATGACGGGCGGAGTAAATGGGGTGATGCATATTAGTACGCAATCCGATCATCCTGTGGAATAAACCTATGCCCTCTCAAGAAATTGAAATCATTAACAAACTTGGTCTGCACGCGCGAGCATCCGCTAAATTGACTCAAACGGCTAGCCGCTTCCCTTGTGACGTCTCCATTTCGCGCGGCCCTCGCACTGTTAACGCCAAAAGTATTATGGGCGTCATGACATTAGCCGCCAGCCGAGGAAGTCGAGTAACGATAGGAGCAGAAGGACAACAGGCTGAAGAAGCATTGGCTGCTTTGGTCGCTTTAATCGCTGATAAATTCGGCGAAGGGGAGTAGATCAATTGAGCTTCGCGATGTTCGGTATAGGCGTTTCAGGTGGTATCGCTATTGGTCCAGCTCGTCTGTTATCGCACACCTCGCTTGAAGTTTCTCACTATGCAGTGAATGAACATCTCCTAGATAAAGAAGTCGCACGTTTTGATAGCGCGATTACTGTAGTCAGAGATGAGCTAGCGTCATTGGGAGAAACCGTTCCTGCTGGCGCCCCTGCCGAAATGGAAGCCTTTCTTCAATTGCACCTCATGATCCTGAATGACACCATGCTGTGTGAAGCCCCACGCGCACTGATCGTTCAGCAAGGATGCAATGCAGAATGGGCTTTAAAACAGCAAATGGATTTGCTGGTTAAGCAATTTGAGGCCATTGAAGATGCTTATCTTCGAGAGAGGCAAGTAGATGTCGTTCAAGTCGTTGAACGTATCTTAAAAGCCTTGCTTGGCGAACCCAGTCAGATCAGCGCGAGCAATAGTCGAGATGGGCCAGGCATTTTGGTGGCGCACGATCTGAGTCCTGCCGACATGATGTTGTTTAAAGAACATCACTTCGCTGCCTTCATTACCGATGTTGGAGGCGCGACTTCTCATACTGCAATTGTGGCCCGTAGTCTCAACATTCCCTCCGTTGTCGCCTTGCATCATGCTTGGCCGCTGATCAGAGAAAATGAAATTCTGATTATCGATGGCACTCAGGGCGTGGTTCTGGTCAACCCAGATCGTCAGATACTGACTGAGTACCGCTTGCGGCAAGAACAGTGGGATCTCGAGCGACAGAAACTCAAACGATTGCGATCTACCAAAGCCATTACGCTGGACAGTCAGGATATAGAACTCCATGCCAATATTGAGTTTCCCTCAGATGTTGAACAAGTAAGGAAACACGGTGCAACAGGAATCGGCCTTTTCCGAAGTGAATTCCTGTTTATGAATCGCCCCGATCTTCCCGATGAAGAAGAGCAATTTATTGCTTATCGCACTGTCGCTGAGGCCATGAAGGGCGCACCAGTTACGATTCGTACGCTCGATATCGGAAATGACAAGCCCATTGATCAGGGCCCAAAAAACACCAATAACCCCGCTCTGGGCCTACGAGCAGTGCGTTATTGTTTGTCCGAACCCAGACTATTCAATACACAGTTGCGCGCCATTCTGCGCGCTTCTCAGTATGGAAAAATCAAACTTCTTATTCCCATGTTGTCTTGCCGTGACGAATTATCCCAAGCACTGACCATGCTGGAAGCCGCGCGCAACCAACTGCGTTCCGAAGGAATCAAATTTGATGAGGCAATGCCCGTAGGGGGCATGATAGAAGTTCCTGCAGCCGCACTCGCTTTGGAATCATTGCTCGACCTTCTGGATTTCATCTCGATCGGAACCAATGACTTGATTCAGTACACTTTGGCTATAGACAGAACTGACGACAGCGTGGCGCACCTTTACGATCCTCTTCACCCTGCTGTATTACACCTACTTGCTCATGTCATCCGCACGTCAAACAAGCTTGGGGTTCCTGTTTCGGTGTGTGGCGAAATGGCGGGGGAACCTGAACTCACTCGAGTATTGCTTGGCATGGGGCTACGATCTTTTTCCATGCACCCCAACCATCTACCCATGGTAAAACAAATTGTTCTCAAGTCATCGGTCAAGTCCCTCCAAGCACCCACAAAGCGACTGCTATCGGCTTTTCTTCCAGAAAAAATTCACGGGATTTTAGCTAAACTCAATGCTTAAGTATTGTAGTTAGCAGATCGGGTGCAGTGAAAAACCCCCACCGCACCCGATATACAGGTGAATCAAATAATGCATGCAGGAAACTGAAATGTTGCCGTGACTTTTATTTTTTTATGCCACACACCCCAGAACAGCAAGAAAACTGACTACCCAATCAACACCATTCGGTGTCCCACGATTCATCCCCAGTATCACAACCAAAGACGCCCCTCCTCCTTCTAATCAATACTTAATTCGTGGGCACTAAGTATCAACGTATAGACAGAGAATAGTCATAAGCCAAAACGAAGTCAACCATATCATATAAATGAATTGAGCTATTTTTGCACCAAGTAATTAAGCCATTAAATATAAAAGGGAAATTAAACTGGCATTTTTCTTGCCTGTAACGTCTTGTTGTCATTACACTCAAGAAAAGTTAGGTCAATATTTATCCCATGAACGCCCCACTCTACCTCGATGTTCGAAGACAAATTTTAAGCAGCATTACCCTAGGCAAATGGCCTACGGGGACGCCTTTACCCAATGAATCCGAGCTCTCCAGAGAATTCGGTGTGAGCGTTGGAACGCTGCGTAAAGCGGTTGAAGAACTCGTACATGATAAAATTTTGGTTAGGCAGCAGGGCCGAGGCACTTTTGTTGCAACACACAATGTTGAACGTACACTGCTCGACTTCTTTCGCATTCGGCACAACGATGGTGTTTCACGCTTCCCAGAAATTGAAACGCTGAGCCTTCGAAAAATCTCTGCGGATGAAAACATAGCGCAACGCCTACATTTAGTAGATGGTGCCAAGGTGTATCGCATTATTAATCTTTTAAATGTAAACGGCTTGCCCGCAGCCTTAGATCAAATTTTTCTTCCAGCGGAGCGCTTTGAAGGCTTAAACATTGATCTATTTCGCTCAAGAAGCGGCACCATTTATCACCTTTACCAGAATCGTTTTGGCGTAAATATTCTAAAGGCTGAAGAACAGGTGCGAGCCTGCAAGTGCGGAGCAAAGGAAGCGCGAGCACTTCAAATCCCTCGCTCTACGGTATTGTTGGAAATAGAGCGAATTTCTCGCACTTACTATGATGTTCCCGTGGAATGGCGCCAAACACGCGTCAATACCCTTCATCATTATTATTCCAGTGAATTAGGTTGAGTGACTTCACAAGCAAACCTAAATACCACACCAGCACCCAAAACTCCTCCGCAGTCGCTACAATATAAGACTTTCACCGTACATAGCCGCATTACAAATAACCGGCTTATAAGACACTATGAGTTCTGAGCAAGAGTTTCGCGTTTTTCGCTGCATTCTTTGTGGTTGGATTTATGATGAAGAAACCGGCGTTCCTGAAGATGGCATTGCGCCAGGTACCCGCTGGGAAGACGTCCCTGCTAGCTGGGTATGCCCTGATTGCGGGGCCATGAAAATAGATTTCGAGTTAGTAGAAATCTAATGTCAAGTAAGGGGTCCGTGGGGGTGGTTACTCCACAGATTGCACACTTCGAAGCCCCACTTAGCTTGTCATGCGGGCAGTCCTTGGCCAATTATTGTTTGGCCTATGAAACCTATGGAACACTGAATACTGAGCGCAGCAATGCCATTCTGATTTGTCATGCATTATCTGGTAATCACCATATTGCTGGCACCTATGCCGACGACCCAAGACAAATAGGCTGGTGGGACAACATGGTAGGACCGGGGAAGCCAGTAGATACCAATCGGTTCTATGTGATTGGAGTCAATAATCTAGGTGGGTGTCACGGTTCTACGGGGCCCTCTTCGATTAACCCAAGTACAGATCGCCCTTGGGGCGCTGCATTCCCATTTGTTACTGTTCAAGACTGGGTGCATGCCCAAGCAGGACTTGCAGACCATTTGGGGATTGAGCGCTTTGCAGCGGTTATGGGCGGAAGTTTGGGGGCAATGCAAGCCATGCAATGGAGTTTGAGCTATCCTGATCGTCTAGCGCATGCGTTGGTGATCGCTGCCGCTCCCAAATTATCTACCCAAAATATTGGCTTCAACGAGGTTGCAAGACAAGCGATTGTCACCGACCCTGACTTCTACGGCGGAGATTTCTACGCCCATAGCGTGATTCCTCGTCGCGGATTGCGCTTGGCGCGCATGCTGGGTCACATCACCTATCTGTCTGATGACGCCATGCGAGAAAAATTTGGCCGTGAATTACTCAGTGGTCAACATCGATTTTCATTGGAAGTTGAGTTTGAAATTGAATCCTACTTGCGTTACCAAGGTGATAAATTCAGCGAACGCTTCGATGCTAATACCTATCTGATCATGACTAAGGCTCTGGATTATTTTGATCCAGCCGCAGAGATTGGAGGGGGTGATTTAAGCAGAGCGCTGTCTCATGCAAAGGCTTCTTTCTTAGTGGCCAGCTTCACTTCAGATTGGCGCTTTTCCCCCGCGAGATCTCGTGAAATTGTTAAAGCTTTATTAGATAACCGTTTGCCCGTGAGCTATGCCGAAATCGACGCACCGCAGGGGCACGATGCCTTCTTAATGGATCATCCTGATTATCAGCAACTTGTGGCTGCCTATCTGAATCGTGTGGCAGAGGAATGCGCATGAGTCCATCCATTCGCGCAGACCAAGCAGCAATCGCAGAATGGATCCGCCCCGGCTCCAGCGTCCTAGACCTGGGGTGCGGTGATGGTGCTTTACTTGATTATTTAAAAGACAATCGCGATATCAGAGGCTATGGAGTTGAAAACCAACCCGCCAATGTCATTGCCTGTGTAGCACGCGGAGTAAATGTCATTCAGATCGACTTAGAAGCTGGCTTATCGGGTTTTGACAATGGTTCTTTTGACCACGTGATCCTCTCTCAAACCTTACAAGCCATGCATAACTCTGCATCCCTGTTGCGTGAAATGTTGCGCGTAGGCCGCGAGGGGATCGTTAGTTTTCCTAATTTTGGTTTCTGGAAAAACCGTCTGCAGGTATTAGGAGGGCACATGCCCGTTTCAGACGATTTGCCGTTCTCTTGGCATGACACGCCTAATATTCACCTGTGTACCCTGACAGACTTTGAAGACCTTTGTTCTGAGATTGGGGCAAGCGTCAAAAAACGCCTCGTTTTGAATGAAGGCAAAACAGTAGATTTCATGCCAAACCTACGCGGTAATGTCGCTATTTATCGGATTGGGGCTCAGACTTGATCATTCATTTGTTCAAACTGGAGTTGCTTGCGCAAAACCCAAACTAGTAACAAACCGGGTACCCCTGCCAAAACCGAAAACAAGAAAAAAACAGGCCATCCCAGCAACTCCGCTAATAGGCCAGAGAGCGGCCCCACATACACTCTGCCTACCGCCGATAATGCAGACAGCAAAGCAAATTGCGTAGCACTATAGCGGGTGCTGCATAAGCCCATCAGCAAGGCAGCAAATGCCGCAGTGCCCATTCCCGAGGTTAGATTTTCTGTTGTTACAGCAAACACCATTAATCCTAGGTCGTGGCCTCTTAGGGCCAACGCAAAGAACCCCAGAGCCGCGACCGCTTGCAACAACCCAAACCATAATAACGCGCGCACTAATCCTAAACTTGCCAAACCCAAACCACCGATCAGGGCGCCCAATAAGGTAGCGATTAAAGCAACTGCTTTATTCACTACCCCCACTTCTGCTAAAGAAAACCCCACACCACGTAATAAAAAAGTAGTGGATAAAGCAGTAGCAAACGCATCTGATAATTTATAAGCAACCACCAGTAACAGCAGCGCCCACGCTCCCTTTCGCCCCATAAACTCTCTGAGCGGCCCCACAACAGCTTCTTGCAAAGTTTGGGGGGCGAGTCTCTCTATCTGCGGCTCTGGTGCCCATAAGCTCACTAAAGGAAGTACCAGAAAGATTCCCGCCATTAAAATAAAGACTGTTTGCCATCCCAAGGACTGCGCCATAATTAGCGCAAGCGCCCCAGAGACCAACATGCCCAGCCGATAACCCATTACAGCCATCGCAGCGCCTAAACCTCTCTGGGTAGGCGCTAATACCTCTGTGCGCCATGCATCTATGACCACATCTTGGCTTGCCGATAAAAACGCCAAGAGCACCGCCAAACCAGCTAAACGAGGCAAGGATTCGGGGACAGCCGTCCAAGCCATATTGAGCAAAACCAAAGCTAAGGCAATCTGCGTCAACACCATCCAGCCCCGGCGTCGCCCGCCAAATGGGGGGGAATAGCGATCCAATCCAGGCGACCATAAAAACTTCCATGTGTAGGGCAAGCCTGCCAGAGAAAACCAAGCAATAGATTGCAAACTGGCTCCTTGAGAAGTCAGCCACGCCTGCAAAGTGGCTCCGCTCAATGCCAAGGGAAGACCCGAGGCAAAACCCAGCAAAAGGGCTGCTAGTAGTCGTCGATCAAATATAATGAGCATGGCGCTTTTCATATTGGCCAAGCATACTCAACAGTAAGCGGGGCATGATCACTAAACCGCTGATCTTTAAAGATTGAAGCAGAACGCGCCATCGCACCTATACCGGGCGTGACAATTTGATAATCAATCCGCCATCCCACGTTCTTAGCCCAAGCCTGACCTCGATTAGACCACCAAGTGTAGCCCTCGTCCGATGCCTCGGGATATAACGATCGATACACATCTACCCAGTCCATCTGCCCACCCAATAGCTGCGTCATCCAAGCTCGCTCCTCTGGTAGGAAGCCACTATTCTTCAGATTACCCTTCCAGTTTTTAAGGTCTTTTTCGGTGTGTGCAATATTCCAATCACCACAGATCACCACTTCTCGCCCACTTGCTCTGAGCGCTTGCAGATGCGGCAAAAAAGCCTTTAGAAATCTAAATTTAGCTTGCTGCCGCTCCTCTGAACTCGACCCCGAAGGCAGATACACCGAAACCACCGACAACTTGGGATATACCAACTCCGTATAGCGACCTTCCTCATCAAATTCGCTCACCCCAAAACCGGTAATCACTTGATCGGGTTTCTGGCGGGCATAGACACCCGTCCCGCTGTAACCCTTCTTTTCTGCAAAATGGAAGTAGCCTTGATAGCGTACATTCCCTCGGTATGTGGGGGCGCGCATGGCATCTGTTAAATCGGCATCCTGCGCTTTCACTTCCTGCACAGACACGTAATCAGCATCTTGCTGCCCCACCCATTCAAAAAAACCTTTAGTGGAAGCAGAACGAATACCATTTAAATTGGCGGAAATAATTTTAAGCATGGCGTCCAAATCAATTTTTATACACTTGCAGTTTAGCGGGCAATCCAAAGTCCCGTTAAACTCTCGTTTATGGATACTTTTCGATCTCAATTTTTAGCGTTTGCAATTGAGCGTGGCGTGATTCGCTTCGGCCAATTTCAAACCAAGGCTGGACGCACATCACCGTATTTTTTCAATGCGGGCTTATTCAGTGATGGCGCCTCTCTTTCAACCTTGTGTGGCTTTTATGCCGATGCCGTTCTAGCTTCTGGTATCACACCCGATGTGATTTTTGGGCCTGCCTACAAAGGCATCGTTTTAGCGGCAGGTTTGGCTACCGCGTTGGCGCAACGCGGCCACAATCTGCCTTTCTGCTACAACCGCAAAGAAGTCAAAGACCATGGAGAAGGGGGGCAGTTGGTTGGTGCAGAATTAAAAGGAAAAGTATTAGTGATTGATGACGTGATTTCCGCCGGGACTTCTGTGCGCGAATCAGTAAGTATTATGCAAGCCGCGGGGGCCAGACCCTATGCTGTGGTCACCGCGCTTGACCGCATGGAGCGAGGCACAGGCTCTTTATCTGCTGTTCAAGAAGTGCGTCAAGATTATGGCTTGCAGGTTTTTAGTATCGCTACCCTAGATGATCTGGTGAATTACATCGCAAAAGTACCCGCACTGTACCCCCATATCACTCCCATTCAAACCTACCGAGAGCAATACGGGGTAAGTCTTTAATCGCCCGCCAACAAGATCTTCAATAGTTCATTGAGTTGAGCTGGATTGGCCTTGCCCTGGGTGGCTTTCATCGCCTGCCCCACAAAGAAACCAAAGACCTTTTCCTTGCCCCCGCGATACTCTTCCACCTGGGTTGGGTGTTTAGAGATCAATTCTTTCAACACAACTTCTAGTGCGCCGGTATCTGAAATCTGACGCAAGCCACGCGATTCAATTAAGGCATCCACCTCACCACCTTCCGACCACATAATCTCGAACAACTCTTTGGCAATTTTTCCAGAGATCGTTCCGTCACCCACGCGCACCAGCAAGCCTGCGAGCTTCGTGGCACTTACCTTAGCGTCAGTCAACTCTAGGCCTGCGCGATTCAGCGCTGCAGAAAGTTCACCATTCACCCAGTTAGCACATAGCTTGGCATCTACTCCCTTTGCCGCAGATTGTAACGCCTCAAAATATTCTCCCGCCTCGCGGGTAGCGGTTAACAAGCCAGCATCATATGCTGAGAGACCCAATTCGGTCTCATAGCGAACTTTCCGTACTTCGGGGAGCTCGGGCATACCCGCAGCGACCTCAGCAATCCACTCAGTAGATACACATAACGGTGGCAGATCAGGATCAGGAAAATAGCGGTAATCATGGGCATCTTCTTTAGATCGCATTGAGCGTGTTTCATCCCGATCCGGATCATATAAGCGTGTTTCCTGCACCACCTTGCCGCCGTCTTCAATCAACTCGATTTGCCGCTTAATCTCAAACTCAATGGCGCGTTCTAGAAAGCGAAAGGAATTAAGGTTTTTAATCTCACAGCGCGTACCAAATTCTTTTTGACCCAAGGGTCTGACCGATACGTTGGCATCGCAGCGAAAAGAACCCTCTTGCATATTCCCATCGCAAATTTCAATCCAACGCACCAAGGCATGGAGGGCACGTGCGTATGCCACAGCCTCTTCGGATGAACGCATTTCGGGTTCAGTCACAATCTCAAGCAAGGGCGTACCTGCGCGATTTAAGTCGATACCTGACTGCCCCTGAAAATCTTCATGCAAAGACTTGCCGGCATCTTCTTCCAAATGTGCGCGCGTTAAATTGACTACTTTCTCACCCGCCTTAGTTTGAATGCGAAGCGATCCCCCCTGCACGACTGGGAGCTCCATCTGACTAATCTGATAGCCTTTAGGCAAATCGGGATAGAAGTAATTCTTGCGAGCAAAAATAGAAACCGGAGCGATGTGCGCCCCTACCGCCAAACCAAAGCGAATGGCGCGCTCAACCGCCGCACGATTAGGCACAGGTAATACGCCTGGGAATCCCAAATCTACTGGGCAAGCTTGCGTATTCGGTTCCGCACCAAATGCTGTAGACGCCCCTGAAAATATTTTAGACAGCGTAGAGAGCTGCGCGTGTGTCTCTAAACCGATGACAACTTCCCAATTTTTTTGAGTCATTGAGTGACTCCTGAGTACGATGCGGGCCGTTTAGTGTGCCAATCGGTTGCGGTCTGGAAAGCGTGTGCCATTTGCAACAAGCGCGTTTCTTCCCACCACGGTCCAATCAATTGCAACCCTACTGGCAAGCCATGATCAAAGCCAGCAGGAACACTGAGGGCCGGCAAGCCCGCCAGGTTCACTGGAATGGTGTATAGGTCTGCCAGATACATTTGAACAGGGTCTGCGCCAAAAGAACCCAGCGGGAATGCAGTGGTCGGTGCTACTGGCCCCGCAATCACATCACACCGCTCAAAAGCACGCTCAAAATCGTTGGCAATTAAACGGCGGACCCGTTGTGCTTGCAGATAATAAGCATCGTAGTAGCCGTGCGACAACACATAGCTACCCATCAAAATTCTCCGTTTTACTTCTGGCCCAAATCCCTCGCCGCGTGAGTGCTCATAGAGTTCACCTAGATCTTTGTATTGCGCGGCACGATGGCCAAATCTCACCCCATCAAAACGCGAAAGATTGCTCGAAGCCTCTGCGGGAGCAATAACGTAATACGCTGGAATCGCTTGCTCACTCATAGGCAAATCAATCTCTACACCCTCACATCCCAGCGCTAACAGTTCTTGAATCGCGCTTTCCACAACAGCCTTCACTCCGTCTGACAATCCTTTGCCAAACCATTGTTTGGGGATACCCACTCTGAGTCCGCGGATAGGTTGATGCAACCCATGACTACAAGGAGCATCCTGACGATTCACGCTTGTAGCATCGCGTGGATCGTGGCCTGAGATCACATCCATCAGTAAAGCCAAATCCTGCGCCGAACGAGCAAACATTCCCGCTTGATCCAAGCTAGACGCATACGCGATCATCCCGTAGCGCGAAACACGGCCATAGGTAGGCTTAATGCCTGAGATACCGCACCATGCTGCAGGCTGACGTATCGATCCGCCCGTGTCAGTTCCTGTGGCCGCAGGTGCCAAGCCCGCCGCTACCGCAGCAGCCGAACCGCCTGAGCTACCACCGGGCACACGGGTCAAATCCCAAGGATTTTTAACGGGGCCAAAAAAAGAGTTTTCATTAGAAGACCCCATGGCGAACTCATCCATATTGGCCCGACCAAGCGTTACAAAACCCTGCCTGTTAAGCTGTTCTACAACATGCGCATCATAAGGTGAAATGAAGTTTTCTAGCATGCGTGAACCGGCTGTGGTGCGCCAACCCTTCGCACAAAATAAATCTTTCTGTGCAATCGGTATCCCAACCCATGGCAAATCAGGAGAAGCCACACGCATCTCATCCGCCAAAGCAGCTTCTTGCAGTGTGTGCTTACGATCCACCGTGATGAAAGCATTTAACTCAGGCTGT
Organism: uncultured Ferrovum sp.; assembly: GCA_903905585.1. GTDB lineage: Bacteria > Pseudomonadota > Gammaproteobacteria > Burkholderiales > Ferrovaceae > CAIVHB01. The sequence goes on from CAIVHB010000084.1 coordinate 21,286, forward strand.
GCTTGATCGATACGATCGAGATAGGCCGTAGCGAGTTCCACAGCAGAGACTTCGCGCCGCCCTAAGGCCGCAGAAATCTCAAGTAAACCTTGGTTGAGAAGTTCAGTTAGGCTCATTCCACTACCCTCGGAACGAGGTAAAGCCCACGATCTACTTCTGGGGCCACCGCCTGAAAGGCTTCTCGCTGATTGATTTCGGTGACTACGTCTGGTCTCAAAAACACCGATGATGAGCCAGGATGAGCCAAAGGCTCAACTTTTGAAGTATCGATTGCCAGCAGTTTTTCTGCCAGATCGAGAATTTGGGACAAGTCTAGCTGAAACCCTTTAATCTCTTTAGGTTCTAGGGCAAGCCGTGACAACCGCGCAACGCGGCGAACATCCTCTTCAGTAAAACGCATTGTGAGCCTGTATACCTTACTAATTCCAGCCTTTTAACTGCATATCCCCCTACTAGAGGGGGGCGAAAGGAGTTATTATCGCAAGTTATCTTCACAATACAAAGGCGGCGTTTTACCAGCGTCCCATTTAAGACCATGTTTGGATTTTTTCGCGGCTATTTTTCTAACGACCTTGCTATTGACTTAGGCACGGCGAACACACTTATTTTTGTACGCGGCAAAGGAATTGTCCTTGACGAGCCCTCTGTTGTAGCTATCCGGCAGGAACTCGGCCCTAATGGCAAAAAAACCATCCAAGCGGTAGGTTTGGCAGCCAAGCAGATGCTGGGCCGCACACCCGGCAACATTTCTGCGATTCGCCCTATGAAAGATGGCGTGATTGCAGACTTCACCATCACTGAGCAGATGCTGAAGTATTTCATCAAAAAAATTCATGATTCTAGAATGCTTTCACCCAGCCCCAGAATCATCATTTGCGTTCCCTGCGGGTCTACCCAAGTTGAGCGCCGAGCAATTAAAGAATCGGCTCTTGGTGCCGGGGCCCGCCAAGTGTTCCTGATTGATGAACCGATGGCAGCAGCTATCGGTGCTGACCTTCCTATCGCTGAACCTTCAGGTTCAATGGTCGTTGATATTGGTGGCGGCACCACTGAAGTGGGTGTGATCTCTTTAGGCGGTATCGTCTATGCTTCTTCGGTTCGCGTGGGTGGCGATAAGTTCGATGAAGCCATCATTAATTACATCCGCCGTAACTACGGCATGTTAGTTGGTGAAACCACCGCTGAGATGATCAAAAAACAAATTGGCTCCGCTTTCCCTGGTTCTGAAATGCTAGAAATGGAAGTGAAGGGCCGCAATATGGCTGAAGGTATTCCCCGAACCTTCACGATTACCAGCAATGAGATTCTGGAGGCCTTAACTGATCCGCTCAACAGCATTGTGGGCGCTGTCAAAGCGGCACTTGAGCAAACCCCTCCAGAACTCGGCGCAGATATTGCTGAAAAAGGGATGGTCTTAACGGGTGGAGGCGCGCTGTTGCGTGATATCGATCGCTTACTCATGGAAGAAACTGGCTTGCCAGTCATCGTCGCAGAAGACCCTCTGACCTGTGTGGTGCGCGGTTCAGGACGCGCTTTGGAAGAAATGGAACGCTTGGGTAGCGTGTTCTCCAACGATTAATTTTATGAACAGTGCCGCGGACTAAAAGAGAGGTTTCTTCACCTAGCCCGCTATTGGAAAGAAAAGATGAGCACTAGAGAGTTTTTTCAGCGAGGACCCTCACCGCTTGTTCGGTTGGCGTTCTTCTGCGCCTTCTCTGTTGCACTCATTATTCTCGATACCCGCTATCACTCAGTGGGTTTTATTCGTGCGGCTTTAAACATTCTGATCTATCCTGCAGAGCAAGTCGCACATCTACCTGTTTATTTGTTTGAGCAATCTACTGAGTTTTTCTCCAGCCAAAGCGAACTGCGAGCGAGTAATGAACGCTTGAATCATCAGCTCATTGTATTTTCTGAGCGCGCTGCTCAAAGTGCAAGCTTAGAAAGAGAACTCAATGAGCTACGCAAACTAAACGACCTCCCATCACGAAGCAAACTACCCTCTATACTCGCCGAAGTAAGACATGGTGGCCGCAATCCCTATTCCGCAAAACTCATTTTAGATCGGGGTAGCCAAGCCGGACTCATTGAAGGTCAACCTGTTATGGATACCGAGGGATTAGTCGGACAAATCACCCACGTGAGTCCCATGAGCGCAGAAGTCACCTTGGTCACAGAGCAGAACCAGCAAATCCCTGTCCGTATTTTGCGAAATGGGCTTCGAACTTTATCTGAAGGCGACGGCTCTTCTGGCACGCTGTCCCTCCCCTTTTTACCTGAAGGCGCTGACATTCAAACAGGCGACCAAATTGTCACTTCGGGCATTGATGGTACCTACCCTGAGGGCCTGCCTGTTGCGGTAGTTTTGCACATAGAACGCAGTTCCAGTCGTGTCTTTGCTAGGGTAACGTGCACACCCGTTGCCGGGATCAGCCGAGGACACTATGTACTGGTTTTGACCCCACCCAAAAATGCTGATTCATCCAAACTTGGCAGCAAGGATGATTAGTCAACACGATCGGGTTCTGCGAGACCCCTCTCACTCAAGACTAATTTGGGCCAGCGTTATTGTCGCTTATTTTCTGACCTTGCTCCCTTGGGGTGGCTGGGCGCTCATTATTGAGCCCAACTGGCTACTTATTGTATTGATTCATTGGTGGCTGCGTGAGCCTTGGCGAGTAGGTCAATCAGCTGGGTTTTTTGGTGGTCTGATGGTAGACATTGCTCAGACTGGGATACTAGGTGTATCCGCCCTGTCATTCTCAATCGCAGGATGGCTTACAATTAAATTTAGAACCCGCATGCTGGCTTTTAGCCCTGTTGCGCAGACCCCCCAAATCCTGCCCATTCTATTTGGCACTCGCCTGATCTGCGTATTGACAGAATGGCTTTGTCAAGGTGGAACACCCAACTGGTGGGTGCTTATTGGATGCGCGAGTGATTTTGCCGTCTGGATTCCCGTCACGCTACTTCTACATCAACAAGACCTTCGCCGCAGTCACTCCTCACCATGAAATCGCGCAACCGCGAGTACGACCAAGCACTCAGCCTGCACGCTTACCGCAGTCGTTTGCAGGTAGCCACCTTCGCCATATTAGCGGGCTGCGCGCTTCTTATCCTACGCTTTCTCTGGCTACAAACAATTCAGTATGAACACTATCGCACCTTAGCGGAAGCCAATCGCATCACGATTTCTCCTGTGGTCCCTGCGCGCGGAATGATCTTGGACAGAGAAGGCAGACCACTTGCCAGCAACTACTCTGCGTATACCTTAGAGATCAGCCCATCTCAAATTGATGATTTAGAAGCCACCATCGAAGGTCTGAGCAAAATACTAGAAATCTCCCCACGCGATCGTCGACGTTTTCGCAAGCTGTATGAAGAAAGCCGCAATTTTGACAGCTTACCCATTCGCAATCGTCTGTCTGAAATAGAGGTCGCCAAATTTGCAGTGAATCGTTATCGCTTTCCGGGTGTTGAAATCAGGGCACGTTTATTCCGAAGTTACCCTGAGGGCGCCTCTGCTTCTCATCTCATTGGCTACATAGGTCGTATCAATGATGCAGATATTGGGCGGTTAGATGAGGCCGGCTTGCGAGCGAATTACCGTGGCACCGAGCATCTAGGCAAGGTGGGTATTGAGCAAAGCTACGAACGCGACCTGCATGGACTCACCGGTTCTGAACAACTTGAAACCGATGCGGGGGGGCGCGCAGTTCACTCTCTTGCCCGCAAAGAACCTGTATCCGGTAATGACCTCACGCTCAGCATTGATCTGAGTTTGCAGCAAATTGCCGAACGTGCTTTTGGGACCCGCAGAGGGGCTTTGGTAGCAATAGAACCCAACACGGGTGAAATACTTGCTTTTGTTAGCCAACCAGGTTTTGATCCTAATTTATTTGTCGATGGCATCGATCAAGCAAACTGGGAAATGCTGAATCAATCTTCGGATAAACCTCTCAACAACCGTGCCTCGCGTGGTCTCTACCCACCCGGTTCAACAATCAAACCCTTCATGGCACTGGCAGGACTGCAAACCAAACACCGAACCACAGAAACCGTGATTCAAGATCCAGGATACTTCGCTTTTCCCGGCTCCTCACATCGTTATCGTGACTGGAAACCAGAAGGCCATGGCACTGTAGATTTGCATCGCGCTATCGTCCAGTCTTGCGATACCTATTTCTACACGCTTGCCAATGAAATGGGCATCGATGTTATCCACGATTTTCTTTCACAGTTTGGCTTGGGTGATAAAACTGGTATTGATATGGAAGGAGAATTACCCGGCATACTCCCCTCCAGGCCTTGGAAAAAAGCACGCTTCCACCAAGATTGGTTTGGTGGGGAAACGGTGATCAGCGGAATCGGCCAAGGCTACAACCAAATGACACCCTTGCAGATGGCAAGTGCCACAGCTACTCTCGCTAGCGGTGGTAAGTTTTATCGGCCCCATATTGTGAAGTCAATTCGCGACAGCCTGAGTGGCGAGCATCGTGAAGTTAAACCTGTGTTGGTGCGCAATGTCGGCTTGCGGGAAGAAGACTTCACTGCGGTTCGCAATGCCATGATAGATGTGATGCGTCCCGGTGGAACGGCAGCACAGGCTGGTGCAGGAACCCCCTACAGCTTCGCCGGAAAAACAGGTACTGCCCAGGTAGTTGGAATCAAACAAAACGAGAAGTATGTTGAAAATCGAGTGAAAGAAGCCAATCGCGACCATGCTTGGTTTGTAGGCTTTGCACCTGCTGAATCACCCACCATCGCTGTTGCCGTTTTAGTTGAAAACGGCGGCCACGGTGGGAGCACTGCTGCCCCCATCGCCCGTCAAGTTGTGGATTACTGGATTTTAGGCAAAAAGGCGAATGGCCCAGCTGAGGAATTAGGTGGCGATACACCACCAGCCAAACCAGGTGGCTCTGGAGAGGACACTCACAATGATTAGAAGATGGATTGCCAGAATCATTGCTCCCCTAGATGCCCCTCTTTTAGGACTCATTTTAAGCCTGATGCTGCTTGGCCTTGCGGTTTTGTTTAGCGCGTCTGGCAAAGATCTGATGACTGTGATTGGGCAAGCCCGCAGCATGCTCGTTGCACTATTGGGAATGTGTATTTTAGCCCATCTTCCCCCCCAATATTTAATGCGTCTGGCTGCACCTGCCTATGCTTTTGGTTTAGTGATGCTGATCGGTGTAGCGCTATTCGGTGAGGTCAGCCATGGTGCACGTCGTTGGTTACACTTAGGGCCAGTTCGTATTCAACCTTCAGAGTTTATGAAGCTTGCCCTGCCCCTAGCTCTGGCTGCATGGTTTCAATACCGCGAAGAATCGCTCAGCTTTAAGGACTTTTTAATTGCCTTGCTATTGTTCATTGTACCGGTAGGCCTTATCGCGAAGCAGCCCGATTTGGGTACCGCCCTCCTCATTGCCAGCTCAGGCTGTTTCGCTTTATTTCTTGCAGGCCTTTCATGGCGAGTCATCGTCTTAGCTGCCACAGCGGGGGCAGCAGCCTTACCTGTTGCATGGACTTTTTTGCACGATTATCAACGCCAAAGAATACTTACCCTCATTAATCCCGCCAGCGATCCTTTAGGAGCTGGCTATCACATCATTCAATCTACGATCTCAGTAGGCTCTGGGGGCATCTTTGGCAAAGGGTGGTTAAGTGGCACACAAGCGCACCTAGACTTTTTACCCGAACCAAAAACTGATTTCATTTTCGCCGTATTCTGCGAAGAGTTTGGTCTATTAGGCGAACTCATTCTGTTGGGGTTACTGGTTAGTCTAGTTATTCGTGGGCTCAGAATTGCAGGACATTCCTCATCCGTCTTCAACCGCATTGCAGCCGGTTCCATTTGCTTAACTCTGTTCACCTATACCTTTGTGAACATGGGTATGGTTGCGGGCATCCTGCCAGTAGTTGGCGTGCCCTTACCTTTCATCAGCTATGGCGGAACGGCCCTCATTACCCTGATGCTGGGCCAGGGCATATTAATGAGCATCAGTCATCATCGCACCATCGTCAAACGATAAGAGCTAGGCTTTGAAAGTTGCCTACATCCTTTTTTTTGCTGAACTCATAAGCGGCTGCTCAACTTACTCGCGCGCGCCCATATCACCGACACCACCCACTCAATCAACACTCCCCTCATCAGGTGGCGCCGTCCCCCCTGACAGCCAACGTTTCGGTGGGTACTATCTAGATGATGGCCCGGGTATTAATGCCCCCAAAGACTTCTCGCAAATACCCGATGCTGTTCCAAAAAATGAACCTCTGTTATCAGGTCCGAATAAGCCTTATGAAGTAATGGGGGAAGTGTATTTTCCAGACACCTCAAATTTACCTTTTAGCGAGCAGGGTATCGGCACTTGGTATGGAAAGAAATTTCATGGCAAGCCCACCTCATCGGGCGAGATTTACGATATGTATGGCATGACCGGTGCGCATAAAACCATGCCTATCCCTAGCTATGCGCGTATTACCGACACCAAAACCGGTAAATCCGTCATCGTTAAAATCAATGATCGCGGCCCCTTCTTTCCTGGCCGCGTGATAGACCTCAGCTATGCTGCTGCCGCCAAGCTCGGCTATGCCAGCAAAGGCAGCACCACCGTCATCGTCGAGCGCGTCTTCCCCCCCAAATAAGTTTTTGGAGGGGTGGCCCATTTTTCGCGATTGCTTTTAAGCTTAAGTGAGTGACTGGCTAAGATTAAGAGGTCCTGAGCGGTATAATGGTGAAGTTGCTCATACATCAAAGTACCCATGAATCGTTTCTCACCTTTTAAGCCAGCCTCACTGAAGTCTTTTTTATCTTTAGCCCTATGTGTTGTGGCTTTGCCCCTGTTGGCTGAAGCAGCCGACAAACCCGCTGCTGCGCCGACTCCCACTCCTGTGGCGGCATCGCCCACTCCGGCTGTGAGCACCATTGCGCCCATGGCTCCCAGCGCTGCGCCAGGTTCCTCCGCAACAGGTACCTCAAGCCCTGCCAATCTTATTATTCCTCAAGCGCCTATTTTGGCAGCTAAATCTTGGTTATTACTGAATGTCACCAGCAATCAGATTCTGACTGTGGGTAACCCAGATGCTCGGATAGAGCCGGCTTCTTTAACTAAGTTGATGACGGCCTATTTAAGTTTTAAGGCTTTACGTCAAAAATCTATTGCACTGAATACCGTTGTAGCGGTTTCACCCAAAGCCTGGAAAGCAGAAGGTTCAAGAATGTTTATTGAGCCGAATCGCCCCGTAACGGTGGATGAACTCTTACATGGCATGATCATTCAATCGGGAAATGATGCCAGTATTGCCTTGGCGGAACGGGTTGGCACCAGTGAAGAACAATTTGCCCAAATGATGAATCAGCAGGCTGCTGCATTGGGTATGACCAATACCCACTTCATGAATGCAACCGGTTTACCTGACCCTCAACACTTCAGCACCGCTCGAGATCTTTCTAAAATTGCGCGCGCGATTCAACATGATTTCCCTGAGTATTACCCCTTGTACTCTGAAAAACAATATCGCTACAACAACATCAATCAGCCCAACCGCAATCATTTGTTATGGAAAGACCCTTCGGTGGATGGCATGAAAACAGGCCATACCGATAGCGCAGGATTTTGCTTGATTGCATCAGCTAAACGAGGCGATCAGCGTTTACTAAGCGTAGTAGTAGGCACTGATTCAGAAAGCGCTCGAGCAGCAGAGAGCGAGAAGCTCCTGAATTATGGCTTCCAATATTTTGATACGCAGCGCATTCATGTCGCTCATGCTGTGATGACCAAGCTACCTGTTTACAAGGCGCATTCTGATCTCTTAGAAGTGGGTTTTCGCGAGGACCTATGGCTAACCTTACCAAAAGGTGACTTTGCGAGATACAAAGAAGTCTTCCGCCCCAAGGCTCCGCTTGTAGCCCCTATAGCAGCAGGCGCGAGTGTTGGCACGCTCGATATTGTTGTAGACGGCAAGGTTGTAGCCAACTTTGAAGCGCCATCCCTCATTGAAGTACCTACTGGCAATATTCTCCAGCGCTTCTGGGGGAGCCTCAGATTAATGATGCCCTAATCATGAGCGAAATCGAATCGGATCGTGATGCGCTGTTTGAATTCCCATGCGATTTTCCTATCAAGATTATGGGAAAAACGCAGGAGGGCTTTGCACAAACCATCGCAGAATTGATCATTCGTCATGCACCTGATTTTGATTTGGCCACTATGGAAATGCGTGCCAGTTCAGCCGGGCGATATCTCAGCCTGACTTGCACCATACGGGCGCATTCACGTGCTCAACTAGATGCTATTTATCAAGATCTCAGTGCACACCCAATGGTTGCAATGGCGCTCTAATATGCTTAAGGACATGATCGTTCGCGATCTGGGTCTTACTGAATATTCTGAAACATGGCATGCCATGCGAGCGTTTACTCAAGATCGCACAGGAGATAGTCCCGATGAACTTTGGTTAACCGAACATCCCCCTGTCTTTACCTTAGGGCAAGCAAGTAAACCTGAACATCTTCTTTTTCCGGGCGACATTCCGGTTGTTCAAACAGATCGAGGTGGCCAAGTCACTTATCACGGCCCAGGGCAAATTGTGGTGTACGTGTTATGGGATTTAGTGAGGCTTAAATTGGGCGTGCGTCATCTTGTTCGATTACTAGAAACGGCTGTGATTGAGGTGCTTGCCGAACAAGGGGTGACCGCAAAAGGACGGGTAGATGCTCCTGGTGTGTATGTGAATGAAGCAAAAATTGCCAGCATAGGGCTGCGTATTCGCAAGAGCCGCAGTTATCATGGGTTAGCCTTTAATGCAGAAATGGATCTTGAACCTTTTGCACGGATTAACCCTTGTGGTTATGCTGGCCTTCAAGTTACAGATTGCCGTTCTCTGGGCCTTAGCCCCACTATTCATGATTTAAAAGTGAGCTTGACCAAGCAGCTTGCTCTTACCCGACACTGCATACTCAAAGACCTTTAAACTTGGCAACACATGAATAACAAAACTTCAGCTAACGCGCCCGTCGATATCACTGGAATTAAACAAACCGGTCAGGCTAAAACCGCGCGTATCCCTATTAAAGTTGTGGCTGCCGAGCCCTTACGCAAACCTGATTGGATCCGCGTGAAAGTCAGCCAAACCCCTCGTTTTCATGAGGTTAAAAATCTGCTGCGTGAGCGCAAACTGCATTCAGTCTGTGAAGAAGCCTCTTGCCCGAATATTGGTGAATGCTTCAGTAAAGGCACAGCCACCTTTATGATTCTGGGAGATCTGTGCACACGTCGCTGCCCCTTTTGCGATGTAGGTCATGGCCGCCCACTCCCGATTGATCCTGCCGAGCCATCGCAACTGGCAGATAGCATTGCCTTATTGCGCTTGCGCTATGTGGTGATTACCAGCGTAGATCGTGATGACTTACGTGATGGCGGTGCAGGACATTTTGCTGATTGTATTCGTGCTGTTCGGATCGCCTCCCCCTCCACCCAAATTGAAGTACTGGTTCCAGACTTCAGAGGGCGCTTAGATGTAGCCTTAGACATATTGGCTGCAGCGCCCCCCGATGTGATGAATCACAACCTAGAAACCGTTCCGCGCCTTTATAAACAGGCCCGCCCGGGCTCAGACTACGCGCACTCATTAAAGTTACTTCAAAACTTTAAGGCGCTTCATCCGGATATCCCCACCAAATCGGGTTTGATGATTGGATTAGGCGAAACCGATGAGGAAATTCTGACGGTAATGCAGGATCTACGGGCACATGACGTAGATATGCTCACTTTGGGGCAGTATTTGCAGCCTTCCTCCCATCACCTTCCGGTGATGCGCTATATGGAACCTCAGCGTTTTCAATGGTTTGAACAGCAAGCATTGGCGATGGGCTTCCGCCATGCCGCGTGCGGCCCCATGGTCCGAAGCTCCTACCACGCCGACCAGCAAGCCCACCATGCAGGCGTGTAAATCGGCTTATTAAACCGCGGTAACCTTGCGTCAATCTGCTTGTAACTAACTCTCGGTAGGCTAAAGGGTGACCCATGTTTTATAGGCATTCGTGCCCCCATTTAACGCTCCTTATTATTGAGCCACCATGCTGATCCGAATCAACGTAAAAGAAGCAAAACTTGGAATGTACATTCACGAAGTCTGTGGATCATGGTTGGAACACCCATTTTGGAAATCTCATTTTCTTTTAGATTCTGAGGCTGATTTAAAGCGTCTAAGAGGATCAGGCGTATCCGAAATTTGGATTGACGACACCAAAGGGAAGTCTCCTGAACATCAATCACAATCAATGTCCGAAGTTGAAGCCACCGCTTCGGTAGATGCTATTTTGGCGGTTCAGGAAGAAGCGCAGCATGTTGCCGAAGTACTGGCGGAAATACATGAAGGCCCAAAAAAGCTTTCCGTTGCAGAAGAAATGAAGCAAGCAGAAGAGATTTGTGAACGCGCAGAAGAACAGGTTAAGCATCTGTTTACCCAAGCTCGCTTAGGAAAGGCACTAGACCGCTCAGGATCAGTAAATATTGTTGAAGAGATTTCTCATTCGATATTTAGAAATCCCAATGCACTCATTAGTCTCGCTCGCATCAAAACCAAGGATGACTATACCTACCTGCACTCAGTTGCGGTGTGTGCCTTGATGATTTCTCTTTCTCGCCAACTAGGCTTTGATGAAAAAACCACGCAGTTAGCAGGGCTCGGCGGCTTGCTGCATGACATCGGTAAAATTCGCATCCCACTATCCGTATTAAATAAACCAAGTTCACTCACAGAAGAAGAATTTTCTGTCATTCAAGGTCACCCCTCTGCTGGTTTTAATATCCTAAAACAAAGCGGTGAATTTCCCGATGAAGTATTAGAAGTGTGCTTACACCATCACGAAAAAACGGATGGCTCTGGTTACCCAGACAAGCTCACGGGAGATCGTATTTCTGTGATGGCAAAAATGGGGGCCGTGTGTGATGTGTATGATGCCATCACTTCGGATCGCCCTTACAAAGCCGGCTGGAGACCCGGCACCGCTATTCGCAAAATGGCCGAGTGGAGTAAAGGCCACTTCGACGAAAAGATTTTTCATGCTTTTGTGAAGGCGGTAGGCATCTATCCAACTGGCTCTTTGGTAAAACTCAGTAGCGGTCACTTAGCCGTAGTCTGCGACCAAGAAGAAGGGGCTTTGCTCAAACCTGTGGTGAAATTGGTGTACTCCATTCACCAAGAGCAACGCATGGATCCTGAACACATGAACCTCAGCCATCATGATCATGAGATCGTATCTCAAGAAGACCCTAGCAAATGGGGCTTTAAGGATATTGACTCTCTTTGGCGCGATTAAAACCGCAGTTTCCATGGCACGCTGCCATCAACTTGCTGCGGTCCAACCAACTTGATGATGGGTTCGAGATCACGGGCATAACGCGCCTCGGACCATAAGCGTCCAGAAATTTTTAACTGCAGCGGCTGAGTGCCGAACTGCCCATCTCCATCCACATGCAAGGGGCCTTTCAGCGTAATAAGTTTCAGTATCCCAATCGTGTCTTCTGACTTCCATTGAATCTGCCAGCTCCCAAGATCGGGTAAACGCACTTGAGAAGAATAGCCGTGCATGCAGGTGAGGCTTGCTTCACCGGTTATCACCTCATTCTGAATATTAATTTTTTCCGCCTGAAAGTGAAGTTCAGCGGAGGGCTGCACCATCATCCAAAGTGGATTACGCCATTTGATCGAGCTTACTTGAATGATAAAATCTGCCTTGTGCAGCGTCACTCCGTCCCAACTCATTTGAAGTACGACTTGCCCTGTCGCAGGCCCTGAAAGCGCGCTTACATTCACGGCCAGCAGACCATCCCATCCGGGAGAATAGCGCCATTCCCAGCGCCCTAAGGGGAGCGTTGAAAGAGGATCATCACCCCAGTAAAAATCAGCGCTGCCCTGAATTAAGCCACCCTCTATATGAGTCAATTGCACACGCTGGCCTGATAGCTGTTTGGCCAAGCCAGCCAACCAAGCATCGGGAGTATCAACAAACAGCGTAAGGCAAGCGCCTGCCACTATTACGGCAAGCACCATCATAAAGCTCCTGAATCGCCTCCAGATGCGCATCATTAGCGAATGACTAATTCAGGATGCAGGCGCTATTTGCTGCAGCACCGCGCGAAGTTGCACACCGCCGGCATTATCAAGACCCGTCGCATTCAATGTTTGAATGCGCACGTTGGCCGTACGCTTGAGGTGATCCGCCCACATTAAGAACCGATTGAAGTTCACTTTTGGAAGGACGATTTCTACCTGTCCGTTTTCTAAGGTAGTGATACTTTGGATCTGACCCCGGATACCAGACTCAGCAGCAGATTGCTCAATATGGGAAGCCAATGCAGGCCCCAGATTTTGAATAGAGGCACTGCCTGCACCACCGAGTTCTTGTCGCAGATGAATTGCTTCATCTGCATCACGGTGTAACTGATCTACGCTAGCGCGAAGAACTGGCAAGCTCGCTGCAAACTCATGATGATATTGAATAACAGGAAAGACTAATGTTGATAGCACTAAGAACGACCCAACAACCGCCCCCATGATCTGAATCAGCAAACGTTCGCGTTGTGATCGGATATTCCACCACTCTGTGATTGCATCTTTCATGGTGTGGCCTTCATTAATTTAAGCATAACGTTTTGACCGTTGGAGTCTGCTTTCAATGTGCCCTCCAATCCTAATTTCTTGAGTTGGCCCAGCAAAGTCTCAGCTTGATCGGCTGAATCGCAGTGCCAAACCAATAATGCATTTTGGTTTTGGTAATCCAAACTTATCAAATGCGCATAGTCAATATCGCCCAGCTCTTTTAATCGCCCCAGTAATGCAGGTAATTCATCAGGTGAATAAGTTCCTGCCTGCGCTCGCAAATCTGCCAACCCTTTCTGCATCTGGAGTTGCGGGTTAAGGATGCTGCGAGTTTCAGGAAAACCTCTACGTAGCTCTGTTTCAGTCTGCGCTTTTAATTGACGAATGGTATTGCCCCATAGCCAAGTCTGGACACTAAAGCCTAAGACCCAAACCAAAACCGTTGCTGCCGCCAGGATCAAAGTCAGCTTAAGTGGACGGTTAAGTTTGCGCCAATTATTTGTGGAATCGCTCGCAAACGCACCGGTAAGAACATTGCTAGCGTGAGCGGAAAGAGGCCGCATCGCATACCCTTTAAAATTGCCTTCTATGGTGCAGCGCACGCCTAGTTCCTCAGACCAGGCAATACTGACTTGCTCGACGCGATCGGGGGCAATGCCTTCCCAAATGAGACGCAAGTGGGTAGGTCTTTGCGTTTTGTCTTTTTCACTCAGGATTTTTTTTAAAATGAATGGCGGTTCATCACTCTCTACAGTATCAAGCGCATGGCTTAGCCCGTTTTGCTGCACAAGATAAGCGCCATGGACATTGATTAAGGCAGTCCATTCATTTGGCTGATTTGAAATAACTGCGGACTGCGAATACATTTCATCAACGCTTACACCTTGCTCCTTCAGATAGGCTAATAATTGATTCAGCCAATTTCTATCCAGAATTTGAGCACGCGTAAGAGGGCTTACACTTTGGATATCCGATACGATATGCGCATTATTGAGATCGCCTAATAAATACTCCTCTACAGCATAGGGCAGCGCCTCACGCCAACGTCCTTTGCGAGGCAAATCGATATCAAGCGTCAGTACTTCACACGCTGGAAGAAATACCTGTGTACGAAACCCGGTCGGTAGCCCACGATCCAGTCTTCCTCCCTTAAGACCCGTATCGGTTACCCAAAACCATTGGGTAACGTTTTGGTCATCTGGACTCCAGTTTTCCGGAACAAATAGTCTAAGTAAGTTCATTTTTTAAAATAAAGTGCGCCGTTCCCAAAGTATTGCAGGGAGCGTAAGGTTGGGATTACGTTGTGTAAGAGCGCTTAGTCCGTAATGTACCTGCCCATAGGTGGCTCGCGCATCTATTTGAAAAAAACTCGATGAAATAGACCAATCGATTTGAAATTTAGGCACAGAAGCAGGATCAGTAGAACGCGGGCTCAATAAATGCTCAGCGAGTTCTGAAGGAGCGCGCTCCAGTAAATCATTATTGCTTACAAAAGGTCTTTCCGCGCGCAGCAAGGCTATTTGATTCGCCTCTTCATCGGAGAGCTGAAACAGGATAGCCATCACAGGTACTGGGGCAGTATTGATATTGATGGTCGTGTGAATGGGTAGTGCTGTGACATAGGGTCGCAATTTAGCAATAATCTCAGGGGTAAAGCCGCGCACCCTAATCAATTCATTGACATCAATCATGGGGCGATTCGCACTACGTTGTGACTGGATCATACCTAGATAGTCAATGTCCTCAGCGCCACCTGGCAAGGTTACATCATCATCCTTATCTACCCAATCTTTAAGGCTATTCGCAAGATTAGGATCAATCTCCAATTTCATAAATAAATTTTTGATCAATTCAAAATCAGCATGCGATCCACCCAGTCCCAAATTATTTAAATTAACAAATCCTTGTGCATCCGTGACACCGCCTTCAACGGTTCCATTCTCAACAGGTAAAGTTGGAAGTGCTTGTGCCCACATTTCAGTGAGCGCATCAATAGCAGGATTTTTTTGTTTATCCATTTGTTGATCTTCAAGCAAAGATGCCCTACCAAAATCTATGACCCCTCGAGCACTAGCCTGAGCTTGAGATAACGCAATTTGATTTTCAGCGGTACTGAATCTAAATCCAGCCTGCATACTCACCAGAACAACAAAAGTAGTGGCCAGTGCCGCAAGCAAAACCGCACTCACCAGAGCAAAGCCCTGCTGAAATTGAGCTCTGATAAATCGACGATTCATATCGCTGCCGGTACATCGAAGATGCGGGTAATCTGAAGCCCATCTTCGAGTTCAATTTGTATTTCTACTGCGCGAGGCAAGCCTGTATGTGCAGGTTTTCGCCAACGTCTATCCCAAGCCTGTTGAGGGCCCGCAGGCCCCAATAGCCTCACCTCGAATCGTTCTACATGTTGTAGGATGACTGAGGGTTTAGGCGCGTTGCGCGAACCCTGATCTAATGCTTCCCAACTCAGTCGCTCAATCTGATGATTTCTTAAACGCCAACTGACACGCTGAGGGGCTGCTGCCAAGGTACCTAAATTAGGACTACCCACTTTAGTCCATGTAATGAGGGCATCCAACACGCCTCCAGCATCGAAGTCAGCACTCATCCCCTCCTCTTCCACTCCAGAGCTATTGCGAATCGGTCTATCCGTAGCCTGATCTAAATCACTGTGAAAAATGATGAAGCAGTGATCTAAGGCATGCCATTTTTCATCTCTAGTTTGCAGATGACGTTGCCCATCGATCAGGGAATTAAGACCGCGATATCCCATTAGAGAAACGAGTGCGAATAGCCCCAGCGCAACCAGAACCTCGACCAAA
This sequence comes from uncultured Ferrovum sp., assembly GCA_903905585.1. Taxonomy (GTDB): domain Bacteria; phylum Pseudomonadota; class Gammaproteobacteria; order Burkholderiales; family Ferrovaceae; genus CAIVHB01. The sequence goes on from CAIVHB010000084.1 coordinate 36,714, forward strand.
GTAAAACCATTGCGTCGAGAGGTCATGGTGGATTCTGCAAAATGAAGACTGCTACTTGCGCTAGGTTATTCGCATCGGCTTGTTCATTGTGCACCCGCACCGTGATTTTTTGAAATGGCGAGTTAGGAATTTTTTCTGTTGTCTCTGTCCAAACCATGGTGATGCCAGCTTGAGTGATATGCCCTTCATTTTGCCCCTCTTTGGGCTCGATGCGCTGAGCGCGCAATAGTGCGATATGATCCTCAGCAACCCAGCGAGCGATCATTCTTTGATCCAGCGCTCCTGACAAATCTGTGGCTTGACTCAGCGCCCGTAAGCCTGCCCCTAGAGTCACCGCAACAATTAATAGTGCAACCAAGACCTCAACCAGAGTGAATCCATTTTTCTTTGAGTAGGCGTGCATTACTCCACCTTCACCCAAGCAACTTTTCCTAATGCATCCCCCTTCAATCGCAGCACTTTATTGTGCAAACGCAACTGAATTTGGTATTCAGGGGCAGCATCTCCTGGTACAAATATGAGCCGATTACTATCACCCCAAGTCATTTCAGCGGGCAATGTGTTAAGCGGTAGTTGAGTGTTGTCACTCAGTATTCGCCAATGTCCGGCCTCATCGAGCTCTTGGAATTCAGAGCCATTTCTTTTCGGCAACCAGGCGATGGGCCTACCTGTCGATTCCGCATAGTTGTAAGCGTATTGAAGTCTGAGCCCAGTAGTTTGCGCTTCAGCTCGCAGCAGCGCTGAATCATCAGGTAAAAAATTAGGCACGATGAGCGCTACTGTCACACCAATGATCACCATCACAACAAGGAGCTCAATCAGAGTAAAGCCCTTACTCAGATTTCTCGTATGATCGCTCAGCAATGCCGACCTGTCACCAGTTGCCGATATCAGCATTGACACCCTCACCACCCGGTACCCCATCTGCACCATAACTAAATACATCAATTTCACCATGTACACCGGGGTTGATATATTGATACTCGTGCCCCCAGGGATCCTTAGGAAGTTGATCTAAATAGCCTCCTGTTTTCCAGTTAGCAGGAATGGGGTCAATATCTGTTTTTTTGACTAAAGCATTCAGGCCCTGGGTATTGCTGGGATACGCAAAGTTATCCAGCCTATATAGCTTGAGCGCCTGAACAATAGTACTGACATCTTGCTTCGCAGCAACCACACGCGCTTCATCAGGACGACTCATGACGCGAGGAATAATCAATGCTGCCAATACCCCTAAAATCACAATGACCACCATGATTTCGATCAAGGTAAATCCGGCTTGCTTCTTTGCTTGCAAAGGTGGCTGCGTGTGTTTCTGAGTGGTATTTTTATCAGTCATTGCATTACCTAATTATTTGGTTGAGATCAAAAATGGGCAGAAGGATAGCAAGCACGATAAGGAGCACCATGCCCCCCATAAAAAGAATCAGCGCAGGTTCGAGTAAGCGCGTAAAAACCATGACGCGGTTTTCTACTTCCTGAGTTTGTATAGAGGCAATTTTTTCCAGCATTTGATCCAGCATGCCACTGGCTTCCCCGCCAGCAATTAAATGGATCATCATGGGCGGAAATAATTTTGAGCTATTCAATGCTCGAGACAAGCTTGCCCCTTCTCGTACATGGCGCTCGGCCTGAACTAAGGCGCGGCGCATAGGAATATTGCTCACCACCCCTACACCTGAACCCAGCGCAGTAAGCAGCGGTACCCTTGCATTGACCAAGATCGCCAATGTACTTGTCAGTTGTGCAGTATTGATTGCCCTAATCATTTTCCCGATCAAAGGAAGCCTCAGTAGTACGAGATGCCATCGATACAAATGACTTTCGTTGCGCAAGGCGCGCGAAAAAAAGAAAAGGCCTAAAGTTAATGCCAGGCCTAATAACCAACCACTGTTCCGCACAAAATCACTGAGCGCAATCATGCCCCGAGTCAGTATGGGCAAAGATTGATGCGTGTTATGAAACACTTGCACCACCTGGGGCACTACCCAAGTCAACAAACTTCCCACCACCAATAAGGCCACTACAGTGACGATAATGGGATAAATCAAGGCAAGCGAGACCTTATTCCTCAAGGACTGTTGAGTTTCAGTGTAATCCGCAAGTTTCGCTAGAACCTGTGCCAGCTGTCCTGAGGTTTCACCGGCAGCTACCAAGGCACGATACAACTCTGGAAAATGCTGTTGCTGTGTAGCTAAGGCCCGCGACAAGGGTTGACCGCTCAGCACCTCACCACGAATGACCGCAAGTGTTCGTTTCACTACCTGAGATTCTGTTTGCGCAATTAATGCATTGAGAGTTTGCTCGATAGTCAAACCCGCACCCACAAGAATTGCGAATTGGCGGGTGAGCAATGCAAGTTCGTGAGCACTCAACGATCGATGCCATTGAAACTTCTTAAGCATCGATACATTTAATGAAGCTGAAGGCTTCAGTGCAGTCACAGCTATCGGCGATAGACCCTGCTCACGCAGTTGGCTTCGAGCTAGGCGAGCACTATCGGACTCAATGACCCCTTTTTCTAGCTGACCGCTTTTAGATAATGCTTCGTAGCGAAATCCAGCCATGATTGATCGTTTTAATTACGGGTAACACGCAAGATTTCTTCAGGCGTGGTGATACCTTCAGCAATCCAACGCATCCCATCCTGACGTAAATTTCGCATACCGCGCTTTTCCGCATTCTGCCTTAGCGCATGCTCCCCTTCCCCGTCATGAATAAGTCGCTTCAACTCCTCATCGATGGGCAAGAGCTCATAAATACCTGTTCGCCCGGCATAACCTGTGTGGTTACATTTTGGGCAAGCTTTAGCGCGCCAAACCAATGCGGGTAGTTGTGCTTCAGGAAAAGCAGCCTGCTGCAGCGCATCCACAGGAACTTGCTCTTTACACGCCGAACACAATTGGCGCACTAAGCGTTGAGCCAATACGCCCAATACCGAAGAAGAAAGCAGGAAGGGTTCAATACCCATATCCACTAAGCGGGTAATAGCACCAACCGCATCATTGGTATGCAGAGTAGCCATCACCATATGCCCTGTTAGACTGGCCTGCACCGCAATTTGTGCTGTTTCTAAATCACGTACTTCGCCGATCATAATGACATCGGGATCTTGACGCAGAATTGACCGCAAGGCGCGCGCAAAAGTGAGTTCAATCCGTGGATTCACTTGAGTCTGACCGATTCCATCCAAGTCATATTCAATGGGATCTTCAACTGTCATCATATTTAAGGCTTCGCTATCCAGCCTTGAAAGCGCGGCATACAGAGTTGTTGTTTTACCCGATCCGGTTGGCCCAGTGACCAACACAATGCCATGCGGTTGGCGAATCATTTGGTCTAACTGTGAAAGCTGATCTAACGCCATGCCTAATCGTTCCAATTGCAAACGACCCGCCTGTTTGTCTAGCAGTCGCAAAACCACGCGCTCACCATGCCCCGTAGGCAAAGTAGATACACGCACATCAACAGGCCGTCCCGCCAATCGCAAAATGATGCGGCCATCTTGTGGAAGACGTTTTTCCGAGATATCGAGACTGGCCATGATCTTAATGCGCGAAACGATTGCAGCATGAAGTGCTCGCTGCGGCTCAAGAATGTCGCGCAAGGTCCCATCAATTCGATAGCGCACCACCGAGCGATGCTCAAAGGCTTCGATATGAATATCGGAGGCATCATCACGTAAAGCTTGTGTTAGTAGAGCATTAATGAGTTTAATGATGGGGGCATCATCCTCACTATCGAGCAAATCAGTAACCGAGGGAATTTCCTGCGCCAACTGATTCAGATCAATATCTTGATCGAGATCACCCATGATGGACTGCGCTGATTGATCTCTTTGCGAATAGGTTAGGCTGAGCAACTGATCGAACTCAGTTTGATTGACCCAAGTGATTTTGATCGGCCGCCTTAATACTCTACGTAATTCGCTCAGCGTCGCAGGGCTTAGACCTTCACGTGCACAAATGGTGATTACCTCTTTTCCATCTGTGTTTGGACTCACAACGACGCCTGATGCTCGCGCAAAAGAATAAGGAATCGCCGTCGTCATTTCGAATAATCTTTCAGTGCTTGGTGGGAGCAACTTCAAGGGTTTGTAACACTGGCCCTTGCATTGGCGCCAAAAGGGGATGATCAGGCATCTGAAGATTTCTCTGCGCATCCCGCATGAATTCATAGCGATCACCGGTCAGGCTCGTGGGAGCAGCTGCGTCGCGCAGAATGACAGGGCGCATAAACACCATCAGATTGGTCTTGGCGTGCGTGCGCGAATCAGATCGAAATAAATAACCAATGTAGGGAATATCTCCTAGAAGGGGCACTTTGCCTGAAGAGCCATCCACTTCATCTGAGATCAAGCCACCTAAGACAATAATTTGACCATCATCGACTAACACCACAGATTCGATTGTGCGTTTTTTGGTAACCACCCCCCCGCCTAAACTAGAAAGTTGCGTTGTTGTAGTGTTATCCACGCTAGAGACTTCTTGATATATGGCCAGCTTGACTGAGCCACCCTCTGAAATCGTAGGCTTTACTCTTAAAGTAATTCCAACATCATGGCGCTCATAAGTTTGGAATGGACTGGTTAACCCCCCTACTGTGCTGGTTTGAGAACCTGTTAGAAAAGGAACGTTTTGACCGACCACAATCTTGGCTTCTTCGTTATCGATAGTCAGTATATTAGGGGTGGAGAGCACATTTACGCTGCTATCTGTTTGCATCGCCTGAACTAGGGCACCCAAATTAGTGATCACTGTGCCATTAGGCAGGGTAACTTTTCCTTTGACTACACCTACGTTTAGTCCCTGTGTTACGCCTGTGATATTGCCCGCAGCACTAATAATATTAGTACCGTTCGTGGTCGTAAAATTGGTTCCGCCTATCAGCGTGCCCTGGCTTCCGCTCAAGCCACTGAGAGATTGCCATTGCACACCAAATGAATCGGCCTTAGTTTGTGATACTTCAACGATCAGTGCCTCAACAAAAACCTGGGCACGACGTGCGTCCAATTTTTCAACCACCGCACGCAGATTGTTATAAACGTTTTCGGGTGCGACGACGACCAAAGAATTGGTAGAGGGATAGGCTTCAACTACTCCACCACCTTGGCTTGGAGGCAAGCTAAAGCTAACGGATGAGGGGCCCTGACTTGTAAAGTTTTGTATAGTTGAAACACCGCTCGATAAACCAGTCGTAGCTGCATTACCAGGCGAGCCCGCAGCATTTGAATTAGCAGCACCCGCTGCTGCCCCAGTTGATCCAAATGGATTATTGGCCGCTGATGAACTAGATGATTTACCTGAATCTCCCGTCAATATTCCACGCAAAGCTTCTGCTACTTTTAGCGCTTCCGCATTCTTGAGATAGATCACATGAATATTGCCCACCCCAGCAGCAGGGGTGTCTAGCTTTTCAATCAACTGACGAATGCGATTCAATGTCGCTGTGTTTTCACTGCGCACTAATAAACTATTGGTTCGTGGATCCACCGTCATAGTGGTTTTAGTGCTTTGCTGATTTTGCCCAGCATTCAATCCAGCTTGGGTGACCTCAGGTAACAGTTTACCCACCATTGAAGCGATGTCTAATGCCGAGGCATAGTCCAATTTAATGATTTTTACCTCACCAGAGGGAGGCACATCAATCCCCGCAATCACTTTAAGCAGTCGCGTCATATTAGACGCATAGTCGGTGATGACTAAGGTGTTGTTATTGGGATAGGCATTGATCACATTGTTGGGGGTAATCAAGGGGCGCAATACCGGCAAGAGCTGAGCGGCATTTTCATACTGCAAGGGGATAACCTGAGTAATGATGCGATCACCAGAAACCTTACTTGGTTCGAGGCTCACAGGATTTTCACTCAATTTAGCATCGGCCTCTGGGAGAATTTTAGTAAACCCCCCGCTCTCTATTGCTGAAAAACCTTGCAATCGCAGAGCAGACAGAAAGATGGAATACACCAAATCACGAGAAACGGGCTCACTAGAAACAATATTCACCACACCGTTCACTCTGGGATCAATCAAAAAGTTATGGTGCGTCACAAGCCCCACCACCTTTGCGACACTCGCAATATCCGCCCCCTGAAAATTCAGGATGACCTTATTCCCTTTTCCGGCATCTTCAGGCGTATTCAGATCGGTGACATGAGAAGGATGCTTTGCGTCATTGCCCGCGCCAAAAGAATCAGGACTACAAGGAGGGTTAGCACAAAGTAGCTCAGCAGCCGCTTTTGCAGCAGAGACCTGATGCGAAGAAATTACGATTGCAAGCAACAATGCTAAGGAATAGCGAAGGTTCATAAACTTTATCAGAAAAGGGGTTTAAAACGTTTCAAGGTCTAACTGTGTATTGAATTTGGCTGGGCTGCCCGCCTCGTAATAATTCTAATTTCACCATGCTACCGTTACCAAATTGCTGATACAGCGAAGGAATGTCTGCCAAATTATTGAGCTGCTGGCCATTGGCTTGCCGCAAGACATCTCCGGTCCGCAGACCCAAGCGGTCTAAAAGCGAGCCACCCGATACCTCTTTAAGCAACAATCCACCTGAGGGCGAAGGAATCGCATCGCCCAAACTATTATGCATTTTAGGGTCTTGCAGACCTTTATTGAGTTCAGCCTGAGAAAAACTGAAGTGATTAGGGCCTAGATTTTGAACATCCAGTTTAAAAGCTACATTTTTTGAATTACGGCTACTTGGCGGCATGGTGCCCGAACTGGAGCTCATGCCCGCTTGAGGCAACGTCGCAGCAGGTTTTTTATTTAGGCTTTCAAGCGCTAACTCTAGCGGCTGATTATTCTGAACAAGGATGACCGAATCCCTGCGGACAGATTGCAAGTCAATACCAGGAGCAATTTCCTGGCCTTCCATAAATGGGGACGTCTTTCCATCCATTGAAATAATCGCCACACCTTTACCAGAACGTTGACCCGTTATCACTCCAATCAATTTTAGGTTGCTGGGCGCCACAGTAATGACCGCATCGGGCATCAAGTCATTTTGCGCTGTAGATCGCCCAAAAATCGATGAATTAAGATCAGCATTGACTACGTTTTGCAGTTTATGTCCCTCATTTAACTGAAGTACGGGAGAAGTAAATACTTGCATAGACCAATGCAGCACACTCGCCCCTAAGACCAAAGCGGATAAAGCAGCAAAAAATCGATGCAGGAGAGGAGTGCGCATGGGGGGCAGAATTAGGCCGAGAGAACTCAAGCAAATGGTTACTAACTGAATGATGACATAACAATGGAAGATTTGAATGAATTGCCTATGCCGAAAGTTCTTTGCGGCGCACAAAACTCATGAATTTACTCATGCTTTTGCCATTTTTGTCATATAAAATCCGACCTTCTTTACGCTTTAACCTCATTATGAACATATCTCGCATTCTTTCAGCCAGCCTTCTTTCTTTACTGTGTATACCTGCTTTTGCTGAAGACATCGCTCAGACGTCTCTTAGCCATTCCCAACCAGACAATGTGCCTGGAGCACCTAGCACAGGCAAAGAGAGCGCTTCGCTGCCAACCATCGTTGTCACTGGCTCCCGAGCAGGTCGAAACCCAAACAACATGGCTGCCTCGATTGATGTCATCGACCGTAACGAGATCGCTGATGAAAAAGCCCGCGTAGATTTAACCGAAGACCTCAATGGTATTCCCGGCATTCAAGGCCTGAATCGACATAACTATGCACAAGACTTGCAGGTTTCCTCAAGAGGCTTTGGTGCAAGGTCTACCTTCGGTATTCGCAGCTTAAAACTCATCATGGATGGCATTCCAGCCAGCATGGCTGACGGACAGGGGCAATCCTCCACATTCAACCTTGATCAAATCGAACGGATTGAGGTGCTTCAGGGTCCGCTTGCCTCTATCTACGGCAACCAATCCGGCGGAGTGATTCAAGCCTTCACCCGCAACGGCAAAGGCGCGCCTTCGGTAGAAGTAAGCGGCGAACATGGTTCGTGGAATACCTCTAAAGAAGACTACGCACTTTCAGGCTCAGAGAAAGGCATCAGTTACCTGATTGACGACTCACACTTTCATACTGATGGTTATCGCCCCGACAGTGCTGCCCGACGCGACCAACAGCTAGTCAAGATCTCATTAAGCCCCATTGAAGATGGCAAGCTCACCTTAGAAGCCAATAACTATCAGCAGTTTGCTCAAGACCCTTTGGGTTTAACTCAATCGCTCTATCTCACTAAGCCCTTAGGAGCGCTCAATACAAAAAGCGGAACGACTGGATATACCGACCTTGCCTCCGCGTTAGCCTCCCGCAAATCAATTCTTCATAATCAATATGGCATCAATTATGAACAAAAGCTACCTGACGGAAGTAGAGTAGAAGCCACCGTTTATGACGGTAATCGTCACGTTGTGCAGTTCTTATCGAGTGTCAGTTCTTCAGGTGTAGTTGACTATGCAAGAATCTTCTATGGGGAAGATATTCGTTGGATTAAAGATTTTAACCTTGATGCAGGATCAAAACTCACCCTTACAGCAGGTGTAGATAACGACCAGTATTCTGATGATAGACGTTCCTACAGAAACATGAGTACTACGTCCACAACCACACTTTGTGGTGTCCAAATCTGCGGAATTTATGGGTCATCAACACCCACTCGTTTAGAAACTGACGTCGTTAAAAGTACTGATCCTTATGTGCAAGCAGAACTCGCAACAGGTAATTGGATCTTAAGCGGAGGGCTGCGCTATACACACATGACATTCAATGTAAATAATGTCATTGCATCTTCGGGAACCCCTGCCACAGCAAGCGGGAACTTGACCTTCATTCACACCACCCCTGTCCTTTCTGCGCTCTACATTATCAATCCCAGCACTAGAGTTTATATCTCCGCTGCAGATGGCTATGAGTCTCCAACTATGAGTGAAATGTTTTACTCACGAACCTCAACATCAGCGGTTACTGAAAAATTTAATATGGGTCTAAAAGCCTCTCAATCTCATTACTTTGAGGCGGGCATGAAATCTTATTTAGACGACAGTACTCTTCTCAAATTCGATGCCTTTAGTACTTATATGGACAACGAGGTTGTCATTGATCTGGCTGTAAATGGTCAGACAGCCTACAAGAATGCACAAACTCAACGTCACGGATTGGAGTGGAGCCTGGATTCGGCGCTATCCCAAAGCGTAAATGGGCGCATGGCCATCAATGTCATGAAGGCATATTTTGTAAGCGGTAAAAGTATTTCCAGTACCGGAGCATCATCGTCCATTGGTGGATCAACGCTTCCTGGTGTTGCCACCAAGAGTTTCTTTGCCGAGCTAAACTGGGAAGCGTTTAAAGGGTTTAGTGTGGGTTCTGAATTCATTGCCCGTGGGCGTATTTTCGTAGAAGACACCAATACAAAAATGCCTGCGCCGGGCTACGCAGTAACGAATTTAAAAGCTGTTTGGCATCAAGAAATATCTGCTTGGAAATTTAAGGAGTTTGTTCGCTATGACAATATAGGTGATCGCTCTTATGCTGGAAGCGTCATTGTCAACGAAGGGAATAGTCGCTTCTTCGAAACGGGTGCACCCCGTTCGTACATGGTTGGCCTCACCGGTTCTTATCAGTTTTAAGTCTCCAGCAATTGAGCTCTAATTAAAAAGCCCCTTTCAAAAAAACGAAAGGGGCTTTTTAATTTTCTTTCCTTAGCACTTAAACGTTAAAAAGGAAATTCAACACATCACCATCGTGCACGACATATTCCTTTCCTTCAGCGCGCATCTTGCCTGCTTCTTTAGCGCCTTGCTCGCCCTTGAATTGAATGAAGTCATCAAATGCAATGGTCTGCGCGCGGATGAAGCCTTTTTCAAAGTCGGTATGAATCACGCCGGCAGCTTTAGGGGCAGTGTCACCCACATGAATCGTCCAGGCACGAACTTCCTTCACGCCTGCCGTGAAGTAAGTCTGCAAGCCTAGCAATGTGTAGCCTGTGCGGATGAGGCGATTCAGCCCCGGCTCTTCTAAGCCCAAATCAGCTAAGAACTCTTGTTTATCAGCATCATCAAGATCCGCTAACTCCGCTTCAATTTTTGCGCAGAGTGCAACGACGGGCGCGCCTTCTTTGGCTGCGTGTTCTTCTAAGCGTGTTAAGTGCGGATTGTTCTTGAAACCGTCTTCCATCACATTGCCTACGTACATGGCAGGTTTAATCGTGAGCAGACAAAGTGGTTTCAAAATCTGCTTGTCGTCATCACTGAGACCAAAAGTACGCGCAGGTTTACCTTCATTAAGATGAGGCATCAAGCGCTCACAAAGTGAAACCAACTGCGCCGCTTCTTTATCACCTGAACGGGCTTTCTTACCTTCCCGATGAATCGTCTTTTCAACAACCGACATATCAGCCAACGCGAGTTCAGTCAGAATGACTTCGATATCAGAGAGAGGATCAACCTTACCTGAAACGTGAACTACGTTTGAATCTTCAAAACACCGCACGACATTAACAATCGCATCCGTTTCACGAATGTTCGCTAAGAACTGGTTTCCCAATCCTTCGCCTTTACTTGCTCCGGCTACTAAGCCCGCAATATCGACAAACTCCACAATCGCTGGTTGGATTTTTTGTGGATTCACTATCTCAGATAAAGCAGCCAATCTGGGATCGGGTACCTCAACAATACCCACATTAGGTTCGATCGTGCAAAAGGGATAATTCTCAGCAGCAATACCTGCCTTGGTTAGTGCGTTAAACAGGGTGGATTTACCCACATTAGGTAAGCCAACAATTCCGCATTTAAGACTCATCGTTCTTCCTTAGAATAATTCTTGGGTATGTTACTAAAGACGCTCTATTCTTAGTATGGCTAGCGGGTATGCAGTGTCAACATGGCAGCTTCCTGCTGACCAGCTAATAATTTAGGCCATACCTGTAATGACTGATCAATGGTTACATCAATGGCAGCACGCTCATCTTTACCTGGGCGATGTAGCACGTAGTCTTTTACCTGGCCCCGATCACCAGGATGTCCTATACCTAAGCGCAAGCGCCAAAAATCAGGCACTCCCAGCTGTGCGGCAATATCTTTTAATCCATTGTGCCCTGCATGACCGCCAGCATATTTCAGCTTAACGATCCCGGGCTCCAAATCTAATTCGTCGTGCGCCACTAAAATTTCGTTAGGTAATATTTTGTAGAAATGGGCAACCGCTAATACTGCGCGGCCACTCAAATTCATGAACGTAGTGGGCTTCAATAACCAGCACTCATGATCGCCTTGATGTAAACGCCCTAACGCACCATGAAATTTGGTTTCTAGTCGTAAGTTCACGCCAGCTTCACCCGCCAGTCGATCAACGAACCAAAATCCTGCATTGTGGCGGGTATCCTGATACTCAGGGCCCGGATTTCCCAGGCCAACCACTAGGCGAATTGTCGCCATACGGGTTCTCCAAAATCAAACGGCCGGAGCGGTGGGGTCTCCACTGCACCGGCCGGTTTAACGAAGCTTAAACAGCGGCGTCGATTATTTCTTCTTTGCGTCCGCAGCAGGGGCGGCCGCAGCAGCAGGGGCCGCTTCTTCCTCAGTTGCCTTAGCAGCACGTGGCAACACGATAGTCGCAACAGCAGGATTCCCGCCTTTATGCGCCGCAGCAAACTCCACACCTTCACCCACTTTCAAATCAGAAATATGAATAGAGTGACCCGCTTGTAAATGAGCTAAATCAACTTCAATAAACTCAGGTAACTTTGAAGGTACGCATAACACATCAATTTCATTCATGATGTGAGAAACAATTCCACCTGCAGTCTTCACACCAGGCGCAATGTCAGCATTGATGAAATGCAGAGGCACCTTCATATGAATCTTCTGGTCGCCTGATACACGCTGAAAATCAACATGCAACACCTCAGGCTTCCATGCGTGCATTTGCACATCACGAAGCAATGCTTGCTGGGGCTCACCATCGACTTTAAGGGTTAAAATGGATGCATGGAAAGCTTCCTGACGTAGCTTGTGGAAGATTTCGTTGTGATCGAGTTCGATCGATTGGGCAGCGGAATTTCCGTAAAGAATTCCAGGAACGCGGCCCGCACGACGCAGGCGGCGGCTCGCTCCGGTGCCCTGCTCAGTACGCTTAGTAACAGCAATTTCAATAGTCATAATAACTCCAAGGTAGTAAAAGCATGACCCGCGACCAGGTTATGCAAGGGTGTGTAGCCTGTTTCCAGACTCCACAAATCTTCTTCCGTAAAAGCTTATTCCATAAACAATGAACTGACCGAATCTTCGTCACTGATTCGACGCAATGTCTCAGCCAGAAGGCCTGCAATCCCTAACTGACGAATTTTAGGACTCTGCAGCGCAGCACCGGTTAGACGTATCGTATCGGTCACCACCAACTCATCTAGTTCCGAGCCATTAATACGTTCTACTGCCTGTCCGGATAACACCGGATGCACAATATAGGCACACACTTTTGCGGCTCCGGCGCGCTTCAAGGCAGCTGCACCTTCACACAAGGTGTTGGCGGTATCCACAATATCGTCAACGATCAAACAAGTTCTTCCTTCAACTTCACCGATCACATTCATGACCTGCGCCACATTAGGCTTGGGTCGACGCTTATCGATGATTACCAAATCCGCCTCTAGGCGTTTAGCAAACGCTCTAGCGCGCACTACTCCACCCACATCAGGTGAAACAATTGCAAGCTTCTGATAATCATGTCGCCATATATCACCCATCAAAACCGGCGCGGCATAGACATTATCAACGGGAATATCAAAAAACCCTTGTATCTGATCGGAATGCAAATCCATCGTTAACAGTCGATCAATCCCTACTGCCTGCAACATATTTGCCACTACTTTTGCCGTGATGGCCACCCTTGCAGAGCGCGGGCGTCTATCTTGGCGTGCATATCCAAAATACGGGATCGCTGCAGTAATTCTCCCAGCAGATGCTCGCTTCAGCGCGTCTGCCATCACCATCACTTCCATCAGGTTATCGTTGGTCGGTGCATTGGTTGATTGCAAAATAAAGCAATCTCGCCCGCGCACGTTCTCTAATAACTCGACGCTCACCTCACCGTCACTAAAACGGCCAACTGTTGCTCGCCCCAAATGAACGTTCAAATGCTGGACGACTTCTTCGGCAAGGCGAGGATTCGCCGAACCGGTAAATACCATCAAATCAGCAGATGCCATATAGGATCCGTGGGCGCACAACATCAATAATGGCTGGGGAGGTAGGGATCGAACCTACGAATGCCGGAATCAAAATCCGGTGCCTTACCACTTGGCGACTCCCCAACAGAGGACTTTATTTCCAATTCTTCAATGGGTGATCCTGTAAACCTTGAGCAACAAAACCCTGCCACCCCTCAGGCAGTTCTGCAAAACAGGCTTGGGCTTCTGACTCTGTTGAAAAATCAACAAACACACAGCACCCTGATCCAGTCATTTTTGCATTCCCCCAAGATCTTAGCCATTCTAAGTGATCTTTAACTTCAGGGAAGCGGGCGCAGACTACAGGCTCTAAGTCGTTATGACCTTCCATTTCGGAAAAGCCCACAATTTTGATACGTGGCGTAGATCTTGTCAATTCAACTGCGTTGAAAATCAAGGATGTTGGCACAGATACTGGCGGCACCAAGACAATATACCAAGCACTGTGCACAGCAATCGGTGTGAGAATCTCTCCAACTCCCTGCGCAAAAGCAGAGTCTCCCCGAACAAAAACAGGCACATCTGCCCCAAGTTCTAGGCCTATCTGAGCCAGCATATTGCGGCTCAACCCCAAACCCCAGAGCTTATTTAAACCAATTAGAACCGTTGCCGCGTCTGAACTGCCCCCACCTAATCCACCACCCATGGGCAGTTTTTTAGACACAGAGAGTGCCACCCCTTTGCCACAACCTGAATATTTCGCTAGCAAACGAGCCGCGCGAATACATAGATCCTGCTCTGGTGGAACCCCATCAAGTTCGCTAGTTCGCAGAAATACGCCATCTGAGGCAGAACGCAGCGTTATGGTATCGCCAAAATCAAGGAAGGTGAACAAGGTTTCAAGAAGATGGTACCCATCCTCTCGCCGACCTACGACATGCAGAAACAGGTTGAGCTTGGCTGGCGCGGGTAAAACCAGTTCAGATTCAGGAATTTCCACGAACCAGATTCCATCGGTCAATGACAAGGCGGATTTGAGTTTCAGGTTTATTCATTTGGATCAATCCCGGCAAACTCTGACCACCGACAATACGCCAATTTTGTAAACTGCAAGTCCAACCATTTTGGGTGAATTGAACGACTCGAATTTCATCTCCCTCATCCTTAAATCCGGCGATGTCCGTTGAGATTTCGCCAGTGGCCCAATGCGCAAGTTGATCCAGAGAAAGGCTTGCCCCCAAAACAGTCTTGAGGAGCGGCTCGCTGCTTTGTGCCTCAACCGCATCGCGATCAGGCAATTTTAATAAGGCTCTGCCTGGCTCTTCATCTAAGCGCATCACTTGACTACCCAGTGGCGTGCGCATAGCAATATGGTTTGAACCTGACCCGTGAGACCAATCCACCTGCAAGGTATCGTTGCGCGTGCCCTGACGAATAGAGATGCGTCCTGTGAGCTCAAAACGGGCAATCGGCCCCAAGCCTTTAGACAGATCTCCCTCTATAGGTGGCGAAGAAACTTTTGCAGATGGGGCGTCATATTTGTAGGGACGCAAAAAAGGAGCCGGAAATATTTCACAACCTGAAAGTGCTACTAGCATTAACATCGAAAGCGCTTTGCGCAATCGCTCTAATCTAGCGGTGTTTAAAAACTTTTCAGGCATTCCTTCTCCATCAGCAAAACATTCGTACTTACTCAATGATGGAAGAGCCCAACTGCATCTTTTAAGACCTGATTGTCCGGGTGTGCGTCAAAATTCACTCTGAGAAATTTGATTGCCTCTTCCTCGCGGCCTTCCTTCCAAATGACTTCTCCAAGATGGGCCGCAATTTCAGGATCAGGTTGTCGTGAAAAAGCCTTGCGTAAAGTTTTTTCAGATTCTTGAAGCTTATTCATACGATATTGCACCCACCCCAGACTATCCATGATGAATGGGTCATCCGGCAAAAGTGCCAAAGCTTTTTGAATCAGATCGTAAGCTTCGGAATAACGATCTGTTCGATCAGCCAATGAATAGCCTAGCGCGTTGTAGGCATGCGCATGATCAGGTTTAAGTGCGATGATTTTGCGAAGATCAGCTTCGAGCAGATGAATACGATTCAGTTTATCTGCCACCATCGCGCGGTCGTATAACAAATCAATCGAATCTGGAACGATCTCCAAGCCTTTGGTAAGCACATCATAAGCAGCTTGGTATTCTTTGCTGTCATTAAGAAGCTGCGCATCTACTTGTATCAAAAGAGTTTTTTGTTGCGGCGTTTCAGCAGGCAAGCCATGCAACATCTCTCTGGCCTCCTTTAAGCGATTTTGCTTTGCCAGCATAGCGGCAATTCTCATACGTGCTGGCACATATTGTTCGCCCTTTTCTACTTTGCTATACCAATCAATAGCACCCTTCCAATCTTTTTGATCTTCACGAATTTGCCCAAGATAGTATCGCGCAGTATCTGGCTCGCGATAACCAAAAGCCAACACATTTTTCATGTGGATCTCGGCAGTAGCTAAGTCTTTAAGCTCCATGGAAAGCAAGCCCACGGCCAAAGACATTTCAGGATTACCAGGCGCATTTTTTAATAATTTCTCAAATTGCTCACGGGCACTGTCATACGCCTTTTCATCTACCAGCAGACGCGCGTACATCAACCTGACATCTTGAGATTGAGGATATTTTTCTAAGAAGCCTCGATAAAACAGTAGCAGTGCCTGAGGGTTTTTTCCTGCTTGAAGTATCTGCGCCTGTAATAATGCAGCTGACTCCCATCCCGGACGATTCTTCTCAGCTTGCTGTAAGGCCATTTTAGCGAGATCGTTTTTATTGGCTTCGATTGCTGCAAGCGCCAAAGCATAGTGCGCCTCAGGAACATTAGCGTAAGGTTTTGCCAAGGCAGATACCAGATCCAAAACTGCCGTCTTATCTGGTTGACGCCCCAAGAGGCTATGTAAATTCATAAATAAAGACCCAACCTGCATGCCTGCCTTAGAAAACATCTTTTCTAATAGAGGTCGCGCTTCACTCAGTTTGCCTTCACCTACTAACAAACCAGTCAAAGTTTGTCGTGCACGATCAGATTCCGGATCTTGGTCTGACCAAAGCTTGGAGGCCTCTAATGCCGCCTTAGGGTTTTGTGCGAATAGCGCAACCTCGGTAGCTCTTTGGGACACGCGGGGGTCTTTAGTACTGCGAGCGAGTTCAAGATAGGTATTGACTGCTAGGCTCAACCGGTTTCGCTGCCCCGCTACTTCAGCTAGCATCATCTGATAAAAAACCTTGGATGAAAGCTCTTGGGGGGGAAGCGTTCCGGGAGTGGCACTTTCTTCGGCTATCTGCTCCATTGAAGTATCTGAATCCGCTGCTTGCACAGTATGGGCTTCAATACCGCACATAATAGCCAGAGGCATGATCACTGACAAACGCAGAGACAAAAACTTAAGTTTTTGAAAAAACATGGATAGTGGACCTATTTTAGTTACCGAGGGCGCGCTTGTAAGGCGTTCTAATTGTCTAGACCTTTGAGGATCGCAGTAGTTCTATAGTTAAGTTAAAGCAAATTACATAAATTGGCGAATTCTTCATGCCCGAACTCCCAGAAGTAGAAACTACCTGTCGCAGTATTAGTGCATGGGCTTTAGGCTGCCGCATCGATAAAGTGATAAGACGACGCACCAATCTCAGGCTTCCCATCCCTGATGATTTGGACTTACGACTTCGAGATCAGTCGCTTCAGGCCGTATTTCGAAGGGCTAAATATATACTGCTGCGCTTTGAGCGCGACACCTTACTGATCCACCTTGGTATGAGCGGCTCATTAAGAAGGGCTGAATCTCATACCCCTCTCAAAACTCACGACCATGTAGATTTTGTTTTTAATCAGGGTGAAGTCATTCTTCGTTACCATGATCCTCGACGTTTTGGCTTGATTGTCTGGGCGGGCGAAGATCATGACAAACACCCCTTACTGTCCCATTTAGGGATAGAACCACTTACAGCAGAATTTAGTGGTGCTTGGCTATATCGTGCTACACGTGAACGCGAAACCGAGATCAAACTCTTTCTAATGGACGCGCATCGGGTGGTGGGGGTGGGAAATATCTATGCCTCTGAAGCCTTATTTCGAGCCGGCATTCACCCTAAAACAGCGGCAAGAAAACTATCTCGACGACGGTGTGAACGGCTTTCTCTGAGCGTAAAAGAAACCTTGGAACAAGCTTTGCGTTCCGGGGGAAGCACCCTAAGGGATTATGTCAATGGCACGGGCAACCCTGGATCGTTTCAACTTGAACTAAGCGTATACGGACGAACCGATCAACCTTGCCTTGGGTGTGGCACGCTTATTCGCCAGTTGAAACAAGGACAACGCTCTACGTTTTACTGCCCGAGGTGTCAACGCTGAGCGCCATCAACTCACGATATTTATTTTCAAGCTGCTCGTGTGTCTCAGGATGATCGGGATTGAGCGGAATACATTCAACGGGACACACTTCCACGCATTGGGGATGATCAAAGTGTCCAACGCACTCCGTGCATTTTTTAGGATCAATCAGATAATAATCTGGCCCCAAATAAATCGCATTATTGGGACACTCGGGTTCGCATACATCACAATTGATGCACTCATCCGTAATCATTAAGGCCATGCGCTCCTCCCGCTAGCCTTTGCTTCGTTCTGCAACGCGGGCTTTGATTTTTTCTGCAACCAGCGGTGGGACGAATGTACTGACATCACCGCCTAAACTTGCAATTTCTCGAATGATTGTGGAAGAAATAAACATATATTGATCAGACGGTGTCACGAATAAAGTTTCTACTGAGGGGTTGAGCTGTCGGTTCATCCCTGCCATCTGAAACTCGAACTCAAAGTCAGATACCGCGCGCAATCCTCGAAGAATGGCATCTGCTTTTACTGATCGCAAAAAGTCAGCTAACAGACCCGAAAAACCCATTACCTCTACATTGGGATAAATACTAACGATCTTCTTAGCCATTTCACTGCGCTCATCTAATGAGAACAAAGGCTTTTTTGCTTGACTGTCTGCTACCGCAACAATCACTCGATCAAAGAGTCTGGCGGCCCTGCGAACGACGTCCAGATGGCCAAGCGTCATGGGGTCAAAAGTTCCTGGATATACGGCAAGAGTCATGGCTTTAACGCTCCTTTGTTTTTCATCACTAGAGAGAGAAGTACTTACCCTTTTAGTTGAGGCTGCAATAATTGGTAGAAGACTTGACCCGCTTTAGCCGCACGAAATACGCTCCATTCTGACATTTTTGGCATGGGTATCGGCGTCTCTAAGTACACCATACCGGATGCTTTAATGCAGGTCGATACCGCCTGCAATAAGGACTCTATCCCAGGATCAGAAAATGGAGGGTCTGCCAAAATCAAATCGAAACGATCACAAGTAGTTTTAGGCCATTCCCGAGCATTTGCTTGCGTGATCTGTACCTGAGCTAACTTAAGTTCTGAGCGATTTTTCTCAAGCTGTTTTAAAACACCTAGGTGCTGTTCAATCATGACGACTTTTCCTGCACCGCGCGAGGCCGCCTCAAAACCCAAGGCACCGCTTCCAGCAAACAGGTCTAGAACAGTCCAATCCGTTAAATCTTGTCCCAACCAATTAAATAATGTTTCACGCACGCGATTGGGACTAGGGCGAACGCCTTCGACATCTAAGACCTTAATGACACGTCGTTTATGGCTACCGCCGATGATTCGAATCTCACCCATGTTCAAATTCCCTATCAATAAGGTGCCGTAAGACAGAATGTGGATGCATAGCTACTGTTAGAATTCAGTTATGGCTTTTAAATATTTCTACCCTGGATATTACCGTTGACGAACTCTTACCATGTTTAGTTTTTTTCGGTCGCGCGCTCGTGCACATGATAGTCAGACGGACAACCCCGAGATTGCGCATCAAATTTCACAGACTGCAGCAGCAGAGCACAAAAGTTGGCTTCAAAAACTGCGCGCGGGGTTGGCTCGGACCAGAGAACGCATTGGCTCAGGGCTTGGGGGATTGTTCCAAAGCGGTGGGAATATCGATGAGGCTTGGTTTGAAGCATTAGAAGAAGCTCTTTTGATGGCGGATGTTGGCGTTACAGCCTCTCGCAAACTCATCAGTCCATTGCGGCAGATTGCAAAGCATGAATCCCTTTCTGATGCAAGCACATTGAAAATACGACTCATTGATGCACTTACAACATTATTAGTTCCTCTAGAACGCGAGATGGTTCTGCAAGATAACGCTCCTACAGTCATTCTATTTGTAGGCGTCAATGGGGCTGGCAAGACGACGAGCATCGGTAAATTAGCGCAGCACCTTTTACTCAGCAATGAAAGCGTCATGCTGGCTGCGGGTGACACCTTTAGAGCTGCTGCTGTAGAACAACTTAAAACCTGGGGTGAACGCAATCAAGTGCCCGTAGTCAGTCAATTGCAGGGAGAGTCTGCCGCAGTCATTTTTGACGGCATACAGTCCGCTAAAGCCAAAGGTATCAGTGTTTTACTGGCCGATACCGCCGGAAGACTGCCCACCCAGCTGCATTTAATGGAAGAACTCAAGAAAGTGAAACGCGTGGCAAGTAAGGCTTTAGAAGGCGCGCCGCATGAGATTTTTTTGGTTCTGGATGCAAATACTGGCCAGAACGCTGTTTCGCAAGTACGCGCTTTCGATGATGCCTTGGGATTAACAGGATTGATTGTGACCAAGCTAGACGGGACAGCAAAGGGAGGCGTGCTTGCCGCTATTGCGGCTGATCGACCTATTCCAGTTTGTTTCATTGGAGTAGGCGAAACACTTTCGGATCTAAAGCCCTTTCGAGCAAAAGATTTTGCGGAGGCACTGATTGACTGATTTCGTTCCTATGATTGAGATAAGCGCCTTGACGCGCCGCTACCCTGATGGCCGAGAGGTCTTGCGGGGGATTGATTTGCGGATTCAGGCCGGAGAAATGCTGTTTTTAGGTGGCCCCTCGGGGGCCGGAAAAACTACGCTGCTTCGTCTAATCGCAGGAATTGATCGTCCCACCAGCGGTGAGATCAAATTGAATGGGCAACCATTGAGTCGACTCAGTTCGCCAGCCTTAGAGGCTTTGCGCAAAAACATTGGGATGGTGTTTCAAGAACATAAATTATTGCTAGATCGCTCAGTTGAGCAAAACGCTGCTTTGCCGCTTCAAATTCAGGGCTTGGCTGGCGCAGAAATACACAAGCGCGTCGCTGCCGCCCTAGAGCGAGTGGGATTGGGTGGACGTGCTAACGACTCCCCTTTGGCCTTATCAGGTGGCGAACGGCAAAGACTTTGTATAGCACGTGCCTTAGTAGGTAAACCTGCCTTAATTGTAGCCGACGAGCCTACGGGCAACTTAGATACCGAATACGGAGAAGCCATCCTAACCTTGTTCCGCTCTTTTCATTTAGCGGGTGTCACTCTGGTCATCGCGACCCACGATGAGCGTTTAGTGCAAAGTCTAGAGGGGCGTTTAGTGCATCTAGACCAGGGCAGAGTTATTAGCGATGGAAGAACAATCTCATGAGAGGATTTGCAGAAAGACACGGACATGCCATTGCCTCAGCAGCTCGGCGCTTGATGACTGAGCCTCTCACCAACCTTCTTACAATATTTGTGATCGCTTTATCTTTGGCCGTTCCTACTTGCTTGTATCGGATTATTTCCGATGCAGCCACCATGGCCAAAGGTCAAGCGGGTCCCCCTGCCATCACCCTGTTCTTCCGACTCGGTGTTCGTGAAGATCAAATGAGCAAAATCCGGGAGAGTCTGGCTCATCACAAGCAGGTATCAAGCGTAGATTATGTTTCTCCCGAACAAGGATTAAAAGAGTTACAACATCGTCTTGGCTCGGACGATGTGCTGACTGGTTTAGACCTCAACCCCTTACCTGCTGCGCTGATCGTGCATGCATCTTCCACCGACCCTGCTGTGCTGTTGGACTTACAGAAAGAACTCAGCGCCTCTCCTGCTGTTGATCAAGTGAAGCTCGATGCTGAATGGGCTCGTCGGCTTCATGCCCTTACCCATCTGCTACAAGAGGCTATCTTGGCACTGGCCTTGATATTTGCTGCAGCAGTCGTGATCGTGGTGATGAATACTGTGCGTTTGCAGGTTACTGCCGCTCGCGAGGAAATTGAGGTCTGCAAACTCATGGGCGCAAGCGATGCTTTTGTGCGTCGCCCATTTGTCTATTTCGGCATGTTCCAAATGTTTTTTGGGGGGGGGGTTGCTATTGGAATGACAGAACTAGCCCGCCTAGCCTTCAACTCCCTCAGCGCGGAATGGCTTGGACCGTATGGCCTGAACTTTCAGGTTCAACCTTTACCCTGGCTACAAGCAGGTGTTGGATTACTGCTCGCCTTAATTTTAGGCTGGATTGCAGCATCGAGCGCCGTTTCAACCTTTTTATATCGATTAAGGCCGCGCTAACGTTTTACACTCCCCTAAAGTTAGAAACTTTTTCGCCGTATTGGCACTCTAATCACTAGAGTGCTAATATAACGATCATGGAGGTTTCTATGACTACAATGACCCTTCCCGTTCCATCACTTACTGGCGCAAGTAGCTTAGAAAGCTATATACAGTCAGTCAATCGTATGCCTATGCTCACGGCAGAGGAAGAATTCGCCCTTGGCGAGCGGCTTCGTACCCAAGGCGATCTGGAAGCCGCACAGAAACTAGTGCTTTCACATTTACGCTTGGTGGTATCGATTTCTCGCCAGTACATTGGCTATGGCCTTCCTCAGGCCGACCTGATTCAAGAAGGAAACCTTGGCTTGATGAAGGCGGTTCGGCGATTTGATGCCACCCGAGGGGTGAGACTCGTTTCGTTTGCAGTGCATTGGATTCGCGCTGAAATGCATGAATACGTTGTTCGTAATTGGCGCATGGTGAAGATTGCCACCACCAAGGCCCAGAGAAAACTGTTCTTTAACTTGCGCAGCATGAAGTCAAGCACCGGAACCCTGAGTGACCGGGATACCCACGAATTTGCCAAGACTTTAGGCGTGAAGCCTGAAGAAGTACGTGAAATGGAAATGCGCTTATCCGGTGGTGATGTTTCTCTGGAGGGTGGTCAAGATGAAGAGGAACAGGCTTATTTGAGCCCATTGGCCTACTTAGCTGATGAAGGCGCAGAACCCTCTGACATTCTTGAAAATGCCCAGATTGGCCTTTTAGAGACTGAAGGGCTGCAGGATGCCCTTGCTCATTTAGACCCCAGGAGTCGTCGTATTGTTGAAGCCCGTTGGCTTAAAGAGGACGGGGGATTAACCCTGCATGATTTGGCGGATGAATTTCAGGTGTCCGCTGAGCGTATTAGACAGATTGAACAGAAGGCATTGGCGACCCTCAAAAAGACGCTAGTGCCGGCTTAGGCCCCACCCTCTGCAATGAGATTGTGAATATCCTCTGCAATGTCCTTTGCAGAGGTTTCAGGGGCGTAAAGCAGTCTTGCTCGACCTTGTGTATCCATTACATAAACAAAGCCACTGTGCTCAAACATCTTAGGTGTTTTTGATGATTGTTGTACATAGACTTTAAAGTCCTTTGCAGCTGCATCTACTTCTGCTTGCGTTCCCGTTAAACCAATAATATGAGAGCCAAAAGGTTTTAAGTATTCGCTGAGAGTTGAAACCGTATCCGTCTCTGGATCTACCGTGATAAAAACAATATCAACAGTATGCTTAGCTTGAACCTCTGGTGAAATGAGATCTAAAGCAGCCTGCATTCTTTGCAGTGTTGCTGGGCAAATGTCAGGGCACTGGGTAAAACCAAAGTACACCAGTTGTATGTGCCCTTTAAAATCTTTTGCCTGACGAGTATGTCCCGTTTGATCTATTAAGACCCAGGCCTGGCCATAAGGCGCACCTTTAATATCTGCGCCATGAAAGGGTAAGGGTTTATTTTGGCATCCTGCTAAAGCAGTCGCCAATGTAACTGCGAGATAAAAGATCTTAACGCTCTGAAAACTTGTCATCATTAAACTACGCAGATAATTTCAAATAATGATCAATCAACATCACTGCGAATAGCAACATCAGATACCAGATTGACCAAGCAAAAGTGGTTTTAGCAATCGCGTCTGTGTAGTGTTTCCAGACCATCCAAGCATAGTAAACAAAAATAGCATCTAGTATCACTGCGCCAATCAGATAGATCAATCCGCACAAACCTGAAGCGACCGGGAGCAGGCTCGCAGCCACCATAATCAGGGTATAGAGAAACACATGCAGCCGAGTGAACAATTCACCATGCGTAACGGGAAGCATGGGGATCCCTGCCTTGGCATATTCCTTCTTTCTATAAAGCGCCAGCGCCCAAAAATGCGGGGGCGTCCAAACAAAAATAATCAAAAATAACAACAAGGCATCTGCACTGACTTCTCCTGTCACTGCTGCCCAACCCAAGACAGGGGGCATCGCGCCAGAGGCACCGCCAATGACAATATTTTGAGGGGTTGCAGGCTTGAGGAGCACCGTGTAAATAATGGCATAGCCCACAAAAGTCCCCAGAGTGAGCCACATGGTCAAGGCATTGACTTGCGTATATAGCAAGGCCATGCCAACCCCCCCCGTAATCGCTGCGAGCAGGAGTACCTGGCTTGATTCTATGGTGCCGCGAGCCGTGCCGCGATCCCGTGTTCTAGCCATCATGGCGTCAACCTGTTGCTCAACTAAGCAGTTAATCGCTGCTGCTGCCGCTGCCACCAAGAAAATACCCAAAGTTCCCGCGACTAAGATGACAGGATTGACCATACCAGGAACGGCCAAGAACATCCCAATCACTGCCGTAAAAACAATCAGTGCAACCACTCGAGGTTTGCACAGTTGAATAAATTGGCGAAGGATACCTTCAGTGACTGGAAGTGCTTGGGTTTCCATCTTTATTCCATTATCAAAGATACGGGTCTAGAACGCACTGCGGTATTCGCAGCGACTAGAGCGAATAGCAATATAGCAGCGCCGCCATTATGCATCACAGCAAGTGGCAAGGGCAGCTGCCACAACACTAAACTGATCCCTATCGCCAATTGAACGCCTAGTGCTAGGAATATCCCCAGACCAAATTGTTTTAATCCTGGTGCACGCATCAGAACATATCCCAGCACAAACAGGATCACTGATACGCTTGCAGCTCCTAGCCTGTGCAACCAATGAATCGCGGTTAAGGCAGCTTGACTGAGTAACTGACCGTCTGCGGTGTAGCCCAGCTCACGAAACAGATGAAATCCATGTTCGAAGTCTGCTTCTGGCACCCATTGTCCCTGGCATAGCGGAAAGTCTGCACAAGCCAATGCCGCATAATTCGTGCTGGTCCAAGCCCCTAGTGCGATCTGGCACACCAACGCAATCAAGCCTATTAATGAAAACGTTTTTACTGCATTGCTCACAGGCTGACCCTCTGCGATCTTTGTTTGACGCAATGCCATGACTGAAAGAAGCGCAAATGTTGTCATCCCGCCGATGAGGTGCAGACTCACAATCACAGGTTTAAGCAGAAGGGTGACTGTCCACATTCCCAACATTCCTTGGAATATCACCACCCCAACTAGTGCTGTGGAAAGCCACGGAATTGTTCCAGGTCTGCGCTGCCGCCAAGCCAGCACTGATAGGGCCAATATTAGAAAACCAAGACTGGTGGCAAAGTAACGATGAATCATTTCTAGCCAAGCCTTATGAGGCTCAACGGGTTTACCAGGGAAATGACTTTCGGCCTTTACAATATCCGCCGCAGCCTCTGGAACGCCAACATGTCCGTAGCATCCAGGCCAATCAGGGCAGCCTAATCCTGCATCGTTTAAACGAACATAGGCCCCCAGAATAACAATTCCTAGGGCCAATGCTGCTGCAATATTTACAAGCGTTTTAAACATTCGAAGAGGTCCTCTTTTATCCAATCTGAGAGGCTTTGAGAAGTCGCTCCATGTCCTTCAAAATTCCTTTCAGTTCAGGATTGGCGGGATAACGCATAACGACATTCCCGAGCGGATCTACGACCCAAATGTGATCTTTTGGCTCCCCTTTTTCAGAGCTTAGTGCGTCTGATAATTGCTTATCCGAAAGATGAAACCAATGCGTACCCTGATATTGTTGAGTAATATCACTGCGAACATTTGCTTCACCTTCAATTAATAGGACGCGTTCTACGCGATCATCATCATGCCCAAGGGCTGCCCGAACCTGTCGTAAAGCATAAAGCTTTGTCTCACAGGCTTGATTACAGTCAGCGCTATCTTCTGCAATGAGCAGCCATTTGCCCTTGAATGTTGCAAGTGAGGTTTCTTTCCCGCTCTCATCTTTTAGATGAACCTCTGGTAAGGGATGGACATCAAGTAATGTCCCATAATTTTTATGACCAACTGGGTGCACAAAGAAATACCAAATATAGGACAGTACAACGGGGGCGGCAAAAACCAGAATCATGAATATCAGCTGAATTTTTGCGGAACCAGATTGCCCTTTTAAAGCACGTCCCTGATGCCGGATTGTAAGACCAACTAAACGTTTCATGATGTCACCACCGACTTCTTAAAGAAAGTAAAGTAAATGTAAATAGCGGCTGTTGTAGCTGCCAGTGCAAACCATTGAAAAGCGTACCCTCGGTGTGTATCAATGCCTAAGTTAGGGTGATCTTTTACGACTTTTAAACCTTCACTGGGTGAATTCAGGTTGAGCACCCAAGGAGCAACCTGATAGCCCATTGCTTTTGCATAGGCGTCGGGCTTGAAGTTTTGCCAAACCTTCCCCTGAACAGTTTCACCTGATAACTCTAGAAAGCGCGTCTTACCTGGACTTAATTCACCTTGAATGTTTACAGTTGATGTTGGGACAGACACATCAGGGGCATTATGGTTCATTGGATCTTTTTTAATGAATCCTCGATTCACCATGATGACTAACTTTCCGATTGCCAGAGGAGTAAGAACGTAATATCCAATCTCTTCTCCTAATGATCGGTTATCAATATAAATCTGGCCTTCTGCCAAATAGTGCCCCGAAGCTTTTGCCCTGCGATATTGGAGACTTTGTGATGCGATTTCATCTGCGCTGAGTGAATCAAGTTCTAAGGGGGGTAGTGAAATCCTAGCTTCCAGAGTAGCCTGAAGCCCATACTTTTCTGCAGCTCGGTTAAGTTGCCAATTACCTAATGCTAAGCCGACCGCAATCACAACGATGGCTGCTAATGTTGGTATCCAGTGAATACGCTTATAGACGGGAACAAGGGTGGGCGTCATGCTGTCTTGAATAGAATACTTTTTAAGGGTTGCTTCATGCGTATCGTTGTTTCAATCTTTCTTTTATGCATCATTGGCAGCCTAGGCAGCGCCTTTTACTATGTTCTTACAGACAAAGGGGGCAGCAAGCGCGCTCTAAAAGCACTCAAACTTCGAGTTGGATTATCTATCACCTTGTTTTTGATTCTAATGTTAGGTTTTCACTTTGGGTTTTTGCCTAATCGCCACCTTTAGGCATCGCTCAAATGAAGAACCCGGGCCGCATGACTACGACACCCGGGTCCATGAACCATTCACTATTGTTTAGGGAATTGCTCGGAATGCTTCAAAGATATGGCGCGCATGTTACTGCGCACCATAGACAAATGAATTACATCCAGTAAACGAATATAAATAATCCCAACCAAACCACATCAACAAAGTGCCAATACCAAGCGACTGCTTCAAAGGCAAAATGATGTTCTGGTGTGAAGTGACCTTTACCACATCGTGCCATGATTACGATCAGCATCAAGGTACCAAGGGTAACGTGGAATCCATGAAAACCGGTCAACAAAAAGAAGGTCGCACCGTAAACACCAGTAGAAAGCGTAAACGCTGCCTCGCCGTATTCAGTTGCTTGAAAGAACAAGAAGGTCAGGCCTAAAGCAATGGTAGCGGCCATCCCTATCAAAAGCTGAGTACGCTTATTTTCCATCAGTGCATGATGAGCCCAGGTGAGGGTAACACCCGACGTCAACAGCAGCAGAGTATTCACTGCGGGGAGCCCCCAAGCTTCCATAGGCTTAAATGCATCTGTTAGGTAAGGGCCTTCGCTTGGCCAACCGGGTTTAAACCCAGGCCAGATCAGTTGGTTATCAAGATCACCTAGAATGGGAACTGACATTTGTCGCGCATAAAACAGTGCGCCAAAGAATGCAGCAAAGAACATCACTTCCGAGAAAATAAACCAACCCATTGCCCAACGAAAGGAAGCATCTACCTGCGTGTTGTATTTGCCACTGACGCTTTCATGAATGACATTACCAAACCAACCAAAGAGCATGTAGGTCAGAACCGCAAAGCCAGCAGCGAGAAAAACCATCCCAGGGGTTTTTCCCCAATGCAATAAACTGACCATGCCAATCGCCAATAGAAATAAGGCGGTTGAACCTACTACAGGCCATTTGGATGGGGCCGGGACGTAATACACGTCTTGCGCTGTGCTCATTTGAATCTCCCTCGAGTCTTGAAAATCAAAGTGTTGATGTGGTGATATTTGAATTCAATAAAACATTATAAAAAACTTGATTGCAATTATGTTTTTTGCGTCACGAAGTAAACCAAAGTCACTAGTGAAGAAATAAAAAGTAACGTACAGACTACGCCTGCAAAAATGACCTGTCCTATCGTCAACTTCGTAATGTCAGTCTGATATTCAGAATCTTTGCGAATACCAAGGAAACTCCAAAACACTGCGATGAACGCCCTGCCCAACGATAGCTTTTGACTCATCCTTTAACTCCTGGCTCAGCAGTGACATCAAAAAACGTATATGAGAGTGAAATACGCTGAACATCAGCGGGCAACCCTGGCTCTACAACAAATATCACCTGCATATCTCTCGATTCACCCGGCGCAAACGTTTGTTGATCAAAGCAAAAACATTGCAGCTTTTTAAAAAACGGTGCAGCCTCGGTGGGTGCATAACTGGGTACTGCTTGGGCGACAATTCGGCGCCCAGTATTATTCACTACACGATAGTGCACCACAGTTTGTTGCCCTGGGTGAACCTGCACCATCTTATCGATTGCTTCAAACGTCCAGTTCAATCCATTACTATTAGACGCAACGAATTCAACCGTGACTAATCTTGCCATGTCTACCTCGCCACTCGCCTTTTGAGCAACGATTCGACTTTGGCTGATACCTGTGGCCTCGCATATCTGCCTGTAAAAGGGCACTAAAGCCAAGCCAAATCCGCCCATAATAAGAGCAATAATGACGAGCTTTCTTGCTAGCACTGCATTTTTCCGAGCAATCGCGTTGTCCATGCGAAATCTAGAAAAACAAGCCAGTGACTGTTGCCAAGAAAAAACCTACCGCTATTAAACCCAGCACAATAGCTGTGATGAACTTACTGCCTTTGCGCTGCGTAGTGATTGTTACATCTTGTTGCTGATCCATATTTTGCAAGAACGGGATTCAGCTCAATGCTGAACCCCGTTTTGTTCCTTTCTTTGTCAATCACTCAGTGAAAGGCAGGGGGCGTTTCAAAGGTGTGGTAGGGGGCAGGAGAAGGAACAGTCCACTCCAAACCTTCAGCGCCTTCCCATGCTTTAGCCTCGGCTTTTGCGCCACCACGGATACACTTGATGATGACGTACAGAAACAGTAATTGGCTAAAGCCGAGCAAGAACGCACCAACCGAAGAGATCTGGTTGAACTCAGTAAACTGAGTAGCATAGTCAGGAATACGACGTGGCATTCCAGCTAGACCTAAGAAATGCTGAGGGAAAAAGGTGATATTGAATGAAATTGTAGTCAACCAAAAATGGACTTTGCCCAATTTCTCGTCGTACATATGACCGGTCCACTTAGGCAACCAGTAGTAGGCACCGCCCATGATTGAGAAGATTGCACCGGAGAACAATACATAATGAAAATGCGCCACTACGTAATAGGTATTGTGCAGGGTGATATCTACGGGAGTGATAGCAAGAACTAAGCCACTAAAACCACCAATCGTAAACAACGATACGAAGGCTACTGCAAATAACATGGGGGTCTCGAAGGTCATCGAGCCCTTCCACATCGTCGCAATCCAGTTAAACACTTTCACGCCCGTAGGAACTGCAATCAGCATGGTGGCATACATGAAGAACAGGTTGCCTGCGGCTGGCATACCCACTGTAAACATGTGGTGACCCCAGACGATGAAGGAAAGCAATGCAATGGAAGAGGTTGCATAAACCATCGAAGCATAACCAAACAATGGTTTACGAGCAAAGGTAGGAATAATGTGCGAAATAATTCCGAACGCAGGCAAGATCATGATGTACACCTCTGGATGTCCGAAGAACCAGAAGATATGCATAAACATCGTGGGGTCACCACCGCCTGCAGCATTAAAGAAGTGTGTACCGAAATGGCGATCGGTTAACAACATGGTCACTGCACCTGCCAACACCGGCATCACAGCGATCAATAGATAGGCGGTAATTAACCACGTCCAAACAAACATGGGCATACGCATCAAGGTCATACCAGGAGCACGCATGTTCAAAATGGTGGTCACGATATTGATCGAACCCATAATGGATGATGCACCCATGATATGAACGGCCAGAATCGTCATATCAACCGATATTCCACCCTGAATGGAAAGGGGGGGGTACAAGGTCCAACCCGAACCTGCGGCACCACCGGGAACCAGGAAGGAACCCACCAGCAAAGTAGCTGCGGGTGGCATCAACCAAAAGCTCCAGTTGTTCATGCGAGCAAATGCCATGTCAGATGCGCCGACCATCAGAGGGATCTGCCAGTTGGCAAAGCCCACAAAAGCAGGCATTACTGCACCAAAAATCATCACAAGTGCATGAATAGTGGTGAGCTGATTAAATACGTCAGGATTGACGATCTGAATCCCTGGCTGGAACAACTCTGCACGTATCACGAGGGCCATGAATCCCCCCACGAAGAACATGATTAAGCTGAACCACAGATACATCGAACCGATATCTTTATGGTTGGTGGTAAAAAAGTAGCGCGCAAGACCAGTTGGATGATGGCTGTGATCTTCGTGGGCGTGGTCGTGAGTTGCTTCCATCGCTGTCTCCGTCAATCTAGTTTGAAAGGGTTAATGAATAGTGATTGTTAATTAAATTTTGATCCACTCACCGAGTAACAGGGTCGGCCAGACTGACTTTGTCATGGCCTTCGGCTGCTGCTTGCTTGGTTTTCTGCTCTTTTACCCAGATTGCGTAGTCTTCAGCTGATTTGGCTTCGACAACGATGGGCATATATCCGTGTTCCTTTCCGCAAATCTGGCTGCACTGACCACGAAAAATACCTGGCTCGCTAGCTTGGAACCATGAGTCTTTAATAAAGCCCGGGATCCCATATTGGTTTACGCCTAACTGCGGAACATACCAGCCATGAATGACATCGTTGGCAGTAATCAGAAGACGAATTTTCTTACCCACTGGTACGACAACATTGTTGTCGGTTTCAAGTAAGTAATGTTCGTTAGTTGGCTTGCCATGTTGTTCAGGTGAACCAATCTGGTCACGGGGAGTAGATAATGTGCTGTAAAACTTTAGGCCATCGTTCAGATAATCATATTGCCATTTCCACTGATAAGCCGTGACCTTGATCGTCATGTCAGGGTTAGAGGCATCTTTCATCGCTAACACAGTTTGGGTTGCTGGCCAGGCCATGAAGCCTAGAATGAGGAAAGGGATCAATGTCCAAATGATTTCGATCGTGGTGTTCTCATGAAAATGGGCAGCTACCGCGCCTTTGGATTTGCGATGCGCAAACACTGAGTAAAACATCACTCCAAAAACCACGACAAAAATAGCCAAGCACACCCATAAAATCTCCATGTGCAAACCATAAATTTGGTTAGAAATGGGTGAATGCGGTGCGGGAATGTTCACGTCATAGTTTGCTACAGCCAGCATGGGCAAAGTGGTTAATGCCGCTCCGGCGATCTGTCGTAGTGTCTTCATCATCTTAAGGCTCACTGGTCTAGAAACTCAAATTTTGTACTTTTACCAATCCCTGCAAAGCAACTGCAAGCTTGGCTCTATCTTCATCCATCATCATCTGCCCGACCTTGGACTCCCGCCCATGAGATCGCACAGCCAATTCAACCCTGCATCCTCGGGTTCTGCACATTAAAGTGCACCAATGTGTATTCCATGAGCGTTGTTTTAATTTCGCTCGAATGAATAATTCGTGCCTTAACTCTGTGCCACGAACCGTAATTCGTTCATAGTCCCCATCGTGCCCAGCGATCCAGCGAAACCCCAACCACATAACCATGATTTCAAGCCCCGCATAAGGCAAAACAGGCCATGCTCCATACATCAAGGTAATCCCCATGCCGACGGAGAGCGTTGTGCCCCCCATCAAGACTAGCGCCAACTTCCTACCACTTTGACTCAATGAATGGTTACGAAGTATTTCAATTGAGAACTCTTCGGGTTCTCTTTGCATGGCAAGCGAGCCTCATTTTTCGTTCTTACGCACTAACAGCCTCAGGAAGATATCATGCGCTTTTCAGCCTTAGCAAGATCAAAGGTTGCAATAGGCAATCAAAAACCGCACGTCATGTTGATGGGCAACAGGTCGTGAACCCGCTTCATTGCTGATAAAACGGATGTTTAACGCATATTTATTAGCGCTTAACTCAGGTACGCAAGACAAGTTCTCATCCAGCCGAATTCTGAGCATTTGCGCAGGTCGAGCCATCGGCATTTGCTGAAATTGTCCATTCACAGCCACTTGCTCGTAATCTGAACCACTATCACGCAACATCCTAAGCGCAGAGCGCATGGCGCGCCGCACGCTTTCTAAGGGCTCTTGCCATGCCTGCAATTGACCTTGGCGCACATAAGAAGGCTGTTGAAGCCAATGATGCAATCCTGGAAGATCAAAGGGGCAAGTACCACCTGGAATATTAAAACGACTGCGTATCGTCATCAGCCAGTCGTTGTCACGTAAGTGCTGGCCAAATTTACCATGAGATCCGTGTAAGGCCTTAGCTGCTTCTTGGGTTTCTAGAACTGCCTCTTCTAAAACTTCTCCCGACACCTCAGGATTGTCTCTGAGTGACTCTAGCATTTGTCTTTGGCGGTCTAACTCCAAGAGTAAATCTGTTTTTACATCCGCCCGCGAGCCTGCTTCCAGCAATTCGAACAGACGCGCGAGCGCGACCTCATGATCGCGAGCTGTATCCCGGCTGGTAAACAATTGAACACGATCAAACATGTCCTCTAGTCGCAACCAAGTTCTAACTTTTTCGTTCAGTGGAAATTCGTAGCTGATCAATGCAGGCACCCTTCTTGTCCCGTCATTGTTGCAGGGCTTAAGCTATTTGGACAGACAAAATTTGTCAAATTTGAGCTTAAATTGTAAATAATTTCTCATATTGAAGATGGATAGCTTCAACTTGGCGTTTTAGACCGTCTAAATCGGTATCATTTTTGATGACATCGTCGGCAATCGACAAACGCTGAGATCGACTTGCTTGGGCTTTGATAATGCCATCTAGGATTTCCGCCGTCATTCCTGTGCGCTTGAGTGCACGCTGGTATTGAATTTCCTCTTCGCAGTCCACCACTAGAAGCCGATCTAAGCGGTCTTGGAAAAACTGCGATTCGTATAGGAGCGGAACCACCACCATCGCATAGTTGGAATGCGCCAAAGCAATCTTATGTTCTACAGCCGCTCTAATCAGGGGGTGCATAATTTGTTCGAGTTGCTTTCGATGTTCGGGTACTTTGAATACTTCCGCGCGCATCCGGGCTCGATCTAAGGCCCCATGCTCTTCCACATAAGCCTCGCCAAAAGTCTCAATGATGGCGGGAATAGCCGCACCACCAGGACCTGAAATGAGATGTGCAAGGTGATCCGTATCAATAATATCGATACCCAGAGCGCTGAATAACTCAGCTACAGTTGATTTCCCAGAGGCAATTCCTCCCGTCAATCCCACCAGTGGAATACGCGAATTGACCGTCAAAGAATCAGAATTCATGAGAATAAAGCTCCAGATATAAAGGGAAAGAACAAAACCACTAGTCCGCTCAATGCGAGAAATGGACCAAACGGAATAGGAGTCTGCCGCGAGTGACCCGCAAACACCATAGAAAATAAGCCATAACCTGCACCCGTCAGCGAGGCAATGAGGAGCACAGCAGGAAGCGACTGCCAACCCAACCAAGCCCCTAAAGCAGCCAAAAGCTTTAAATCGCCTTGCCCAACCCCCTCTTTACCGGTGAGCAAGCGAAACAACCAGTACAGGACCCACAGGGACAAATACCCCCAGACCGCCCCCCAAAAAGCTTCTTCAAAGGGAACAAAAAAACCTGAAGCGTTGAGGATCAAACCAACCCAAATCAAAGGCTGCGTGAGTTTATCGGGAAGAAAAAGAGTATCAATATCAATAAATGCCAGCGCTATCAGTGTCCAGATGAGTATCAGCGCACCAAGTGCTGTGGCACTTAGCCCCCAATTCAAAGCCACGGCGCCAGAAAGAAACGCCGTGAGCAGTTCGATGAAAGGATAGCGCAGAGAAATGGGGGTCTGACACACAGCACAACGCCCCCGCAACAAGACCCAACTGATCACAGGCAGCAGATGGGCAGGAGAAATAGTTTGACTGCACTGAGGGCAATGAGAACGCGGAAAAAATAGGTTGTAGGGAGTTGTTGCAAACCGCTCTTCTGACAGCCCGGCTTGTTTGGCTTGGGTGATCCATTCATGCATCTCTTGCTCCCAAGCACGCGTCATCATCACCGGTAAGCGCAAAATTAAGACATTTAAAAAGCTTCCCACAATTAATCCAATCAGGGCCAAACACATCACTGCTTGCCAAGAAACAGGCCAGATTGGAAAAATGGGGGCGCTGATCACTGCAGAATTTTGCTCACTGAATCGGGGTAAATTGGATACGCACCATTTTCACCATGCGGTCCTGCGTTTGAACAATCTCGATGGGATAGCCATCAATTTTCACGCTAGTGCCGGGTTCAGGGATGTCTTCTAAATGTTCTAAAATGCGACCGTTGATGGTTTTGGGCCCATCTATTCGAAAACTGAGTTTTAGCTTGCGATTCAATTCACGCAAACTGCATCCCCCTTCAACTAGCACCACCCCATCAGACTCAAGGTGAATATGCCTAGCATGAGTCAGCGCACGCCCTGAAAACTCTCCAACAATTTCCTCAAGGATGTCATCGACCGTAACCAGTCCTTGTAACTCTCCATACTCATCCACCACCAACCCCACCCTCCGCTGACTTTCCTGAAAGTTCTGAAGTTGGGTCAATAAGGGAGTACCCGCAGGCACAAAATACGGGGGCCGCATAATTTCTTTTAAGGTCTCTACTGAAAGCTCCGCCGAATGAGCCTGATGGAGCACTTTCCTCACATGCAGCACACCAACAATTTCATCTAACTGATTGGAGTACACAGGCTGCATGGTGTGATGCGACGTGGCTAACCGAGTTCGAATTTCATCAATAGGATCATTGATATCAATTGCCTCAATCTGATGTCGAGGGGTCATCACATCGTCTACGGTTATGTCTTCTAAACCAAACAAATTCAGCAGAATAGTTTGATGCTTGGCAGGGATGTAGTGTGCTCCCTCCAAGACCAAAGTGCGCAGTTCTTCCATGCTTAGCGGCTGTGCTTCTCCATTATTTTCAGGCTTTAATCGCGTAATCCAAAGCAAGGATTGCACAAATAAATTCACGAACCAAACGATGGGATAGACCAATCGCAGCAAGGGTGCGACGACATAGCTTGCGGTCAGCGCGATCGGCTCAGCATAAGCTGCGCCAACCACTTTGGGTGTGACCTCACTGAACACAAGAATCGCTAAAGTGACCGAAAGTGTAGCCACGGTCAGCGCAAACTCCCCATCCCCTACTAAACGAACAGTAATCACCGAAGCCAGCGTTGCAGCAGCGGCATTCACAAATGCGTTACCCAGCAACATAACTCCAAGCAAGCGATCTGTTTTATTAAGTAGTTTTTCAGTGAGTCGAGCAGCACGATTCCCTTTGCTCACTAGGTGCCTGAGCCGATAGCGATTAAGCGCCATCATGCTCGTCTCGGTCATTGAAAAAAAAGCTGATAAAACCAACAGAAAGGCGAGGATACCGAACAAGAATCCTAACGAAAGACTGCTCAAGTCAGACTCGCTGCAAAATGACTTCTAGAACCAATTTACTACCCACATAGGCCAAGGCCAAAACAAAGAATCCAGCAATAGTCCAGCGAGCAGCCCTACGACCCCGCCAACCATATCCCCATCGCCCGATCAACAAAGCAGCAAAAATGGTCCACGAGATGACGCCCAATAAATTTTTATGATTGAACGTAAAAGGTCGACCGAATACTTCTTCTGAAAATAATATGCCGCTCAATACGGCAAGCGTTAAAAGTACGAAGCCGCTCAAAACCATGCGGAACAGCAATGCATCCATAGTAACTAGAGGTGGCAATCTCCCTAAACCAGTTCGCACTTCTCCACTTTGCAAGCGACGCTCCTGCAGAGTCATCAACCAAGCATGTAAAGCGGCTATGCCAAACAAGCTATAAGCAAGCAATGACACAATAATGTGGCCCTCAAACGCGAGGTTATATTGAAAGGGCACCGCCTTTTGAGCAGGAAGGATTAAAGGAAACACCGAGGCAAGTGAAGTTAAGGCAAGTATTGCGGGACGAAGGATTCCTAAAGGCTCCTTGCCGCTTCCTAGCCAGTAAAAGGCTGTGGTGACTGCACCAATTAATGAAATAGCATGCCCCAAAGATAAATTTAATCCATCGACTTGAATAACCGTATGCTGAAGAAGCAGGATATGGGTGACCCAAGCTAGAGGAACGAGCCGATGAATCAAACGCTCCTCCGGGGTCGCATCCGGAGAGGACTCCATAGAAGAGGTAGGCTGCGTCTGCAGTTGAAAGTCCCGCAGAGCAAGCAAGCCGTAGAGCACGGCGGTGATAAGATAGAGAACTAAATCAATCATGGAATCTATCAAAAACAGCTGACCCAAGCAGCGACAGCCAAAGACGAAGCCGCAATCAGCGGCGGCAGAAAAGCTTAAACAGGTTACAGTCTACCCGAAGCTCATCCAATTCGTGCTGTCCTCCTTGCAAAGCACTATAAGTCCTCATCTATGCTCGAAAATTTAACGCAACGCCTCTCATCTGTCGTACGCAACCTTCGCGGACAAGCGCGCTTAACTGAGGCCAATATTCAAGACGCTTTGCGTGAAGTACGCATAGCCTTGTTAGAGGCCGACGTTGCGCTGCCTGTAATTAAAGACTTTATTCAGGCTATTAAAGATCAGGCTGTGGGTAAAGAGGTTCACCAGAATCTGAATCCCGGCCAAGCACTGATTGGGATCGTACATGATGAATTAACGCGCCTGATGGGCGAGCACAACAGCGCCATGAATCTTGCCACCACCCCTCCAGCGGTGATTTTGATGGCAGGACTGCAAGGGTCGGGAAAAACCACCACTTCAGGCAAATTGGCGCGCATTTTAAAAGCCGATCGCAAAAAAGTATTGCTCGTCAGTTGCGACATCTATCGACCTGCTGCAATCGAACAACTCCGGGTATTAGGAGATCGCTTGGATGTAGAAGTCTTCCCCTCCTCTCCAGACCAATCGCCTCTTGATATCGCCAATTCTGCAAAAAAATATGCGCTCACTCACTACCATGATGTGTTGATCGTAGACACCGCTGGTCGCTTGGCGATTGATGAAACCATGATGTCTGAGATCAAAGCAATCCATGCTGCGATCAGCCCGATTGAAACCTTGTTTGTGGTCGATGCCATGCAGGGTCAAGATGCTATTAACGTGGCCCGGGCCTTTAGTGAAGCGCTTCCTCTTACAGGTATTGTTCTTACTAAACTAGATGGAGATTCCCGCGGTGGTGCCGCCCTTTCAGTTCGCCACATTACCGGCAAGCCCATCAAGTTCGTAGGCGTGGGAGAAAAAATTGAGGGGCTAGAACCTTTTCATCCTGAACGCATGGCCTCACGTATTTTGGGGATGGGCGACGTCCTGTCACTGATCGAACAAGCGCAAAAGGGCGTAGATCATGAGGAAGCCGAAAAATTCGCCAAAAAGGTAAAGTCTGGCAAAGACTTTGATCTAGAAGACTTCAAAACGCAGCTCATGCAAATGAAGCGCATGGGTGGTATTAGCTCCATGATGGAAAAGCTTCCGGGGCAATTATCTGGTGCACTCCCGGCAGGCGCAGATCCAGAGAAAGCCATGGCACGTATTGAGGGCATTATCAATTCCATGACCCCCGAGGAACGACGCAAACCTGATCTGCTAAAAGCATCTCGTAAACGCCGTATCGCTGCTGGCTCAGGTGTGCAAGTTCAGGAAGTGAATCGGATGCTGAATCAATTCGAACAAATGCAAAAGATGATGAAAATGATGGCGAAAGGTGGCCTCGCGAAAATGATGCGCGGCATGAAAGGCCTGATCCCCGGAATGTAAATAGGGTAGCCAAAAAAATTAAGGAGACTTCATCTATGACTCAAACAAACCCTTCTCATATTGTTAACGATCATCACTCCACTCGCTCTTACCGTTACTACGACCTGGTCATGGCAGCATTTGTCACTGTTCTGATTTGCGCAGACGTGATTGGACCAGGCAAAGTCGCCTCTTTGAATTTCGGTAGTTGGGGAACCTTCACCTTTGGCGCTGGGGTACTGTTTTTCCCCATTTCATATATTTTTGGCGACATTTTGACCGAGGTATACGGGTATGCACGCGCCAGAAAAGTGGTTTGGGCCGGGTTTGCTGCGCTTATTTTTTCGTCTTTCATGAGCTGGGTGGTGGTATCGCTGCCTCCCGCCGCA
This sequence comes from uncultured Ferrovum sp., assembly GCA_903905585.1. Classification (GTDB taxonomy): domain Bacteria; phylum Pseudomonadota; class Gammaproteobacteria; order Burkholderiales; family Ferrovaceae; genus CAIVHB01. The sequence continues at coordinate 74,707 of CAIVHB010000084.1, forward strand.
GGCTGGACTGGGCAAAGCGCCTATGAAGCAACCTTTGGGGCGACGCCTCGAATTATTGCCGCCTCACTCTTTGCGTTCTGGGCAGGAGAATTCATGAATTCCTTCGTGCTGGCAAAGATGAAAATTTTTACTGAGGGGCGTTGGTTGTTCTCACGCGTATTAGGTTCTACTTTGGTTGGAGAAGCAGTCGATTCAATCTTGTTCTATCCCATCGCCTTTTATGGCGTGTGGCCAAATGAATTGGTGCTTACCGTGATGGTGACCAACTATCTTCTTAAAAGTGGCTGGGAAGCGATTGCTTATCCCCTGACAGCTCAAATTGTGGCGTGGTTAAAGCGGGTCGAGAACGAAGACTATTTCGATCGAGACACCAACTTTAATCCTTTTACTTTGGACGAGGCTTAAAGGCAGCTTCTTCTCCTGTCATCAGTTTTTGAATATTGCTGCGATGGCGCCAGAGAAGCAAGGTTGCCATCACAACCATACATATCCATAGACTACTCAGGCCCAGCAAGATATAACCCATGATTGGCCCAGTCAATGTGGCAGCAAGCGCACCCATAGATGAAACTCGGGTAAACCAAAAAACACCCACCCAAGCGCATAGACTCGCCAAACCGACTGGCCAGCAAAGCATAAACAACAGTCCTGCAGCCGTTGCTACCCCCTTCCCACCTTGAAAACCAAAGAATAATGGGAAGAGGTGACCCAGAAATACGGCCAAGGCGACCAAGGCTAAAGCCGTATCTTGACCAGGGCCTACAGGTACAACTTGAAGCGCAATCCAAACCGCTAACATTCCTTTAGCGGTATCTCCAACTAATGTGATGAGTGCTGCTTGCTTATTTCCTCCGCGCAACATATTGGTCGCACCAGGGTTCTTTGAGCCAAAAGTACGTGGATCGGGTAAGCCGAAAATTTTGCTCACTATCACGGCAAATGAGATAGAACCGATCAGATATGCGCCCACAATTAATGGGCCAAGTGCTGAAAAATCCAAAATAATTCTTCCTGTAGAACAAAGGGTGGGCTCTTAAATAAATTTAAGACTAGTATACAATCCGCCATTAACATTCGGTCCGCCCTATGGATTTCATCTTTATTGAAGAGCTGCGCCTAGAAACCCTCATCGGTGTTTACGATTGGGAGCGCCATCGCCGTCAAACTATTCAGCTGGATCTAGAGGTCGGCCTGCGCGACCATAATGCAGCAGCTAGCGATGACGTTGCTGATACCGTTGACTATGGAGCCGTAGCAGATCGATTACGCCGCTTGGCCGCAGAAAGCGAGTTTGCACTGATTGAAACTTTGGCCGAATCAATAGCAAATATCATCCTTGGCGAATACAAAGCAGCATGGGTAAAAGTACGCGTCACTAAATTGGGATTGATGCGCGATGCCAAGCGAGTGGGTATCGTGATTCATCGTAAGGCTTCTACTCTCAAATAAACGCTTAACCTCTTGGGTGGTGCTTACTATGTAAGGTCTTCAGACGTTCGCGTGCCACGTGGGTATAAATCTGTGTGGTCGTAATATCTGCATGGCCTAAAAGCAGTTGCACCACACGTAAGTCTGCCCCGTGATTGAGCAAATGTGTTGCAAAAGCATGTCTGAGTGTATGGGGTGAAAGAGTCCCGCGAATGCCTGCTTGAATTGCATAACGCCGAATCAACGACCAAAATGCTTGCCGCGTCATCCCCTCCCCGCGATTTGTAACAAAAAGATCCTCGCTCTGGTTACCCTTAAGTAAACTATCCCGAGCACCATTCTTGAAATAATTTTCAACCCAATAGACGGCCTCTTCTCCTAAAGGCACCAAACGTTCTCTGGATCCCTTACCCATTACTTTCAACACGCCAGCTTGTAAATCCACTTGAAGACAACTTAAGCCTATCAGTTCACTCACACGCAATCCACAGGCATAGAGCAATTCAAGCATCGCCCGATCTCGAAGCCCGAGAGGGGAATTCAAATCTGGTGCTTTCAAAAGATTTTCTACATCACGCTCGCTCAGTGACTTTGGAGGAAGACGCGGAAGCTTAGGAGCCTTTATGAGCGCTGAAGGATCCTGCGTAACCCGACCTTCTCTCATCGCCAGAGCATAAAACCGGCGAATCGCGGACAAGGCCCGACTTGCACTTCTTGCGCTGGTGCGCCTAACCAAATGAAGATGTGCCATCCAGGCTTGTAAATCGGCCGAGCTTGCCTCAGATAGATTGCGAGACGATGAGTAGGCCAACCATGTCGCAAATTGGGATAAGTCCCTACGATAGCTCTCTAGGGTATTCAGAGACAAGCCATCTTCTAACCAGAGGGCATCTGCAAAACGATCAATGTCTTGCGCCGATTTAAACGGAACCCTATTAGCAGAATCAGCGTCTATATTGTTGTTAGAATCTTCAACCATGCCGTTATCTTATGCAGATTAGCCTTCTAAAAACAGAGAGGAATCAAAAATGAACTCCCGCCGCAGCTTAAAATCCCACTTTCGTGCACTGTATTTGTCAGGATTAATCCTGATGGCTTGGAGTGTACCTGTTCACTCAGCTGACGTAGATTTAGATGTCGATGGGAAGCCTGAGGAGGCGTGTCTTGCGACCGAAAAAACCATGCGAATGATTATGAACATTTGGGCCAATCAAGCCATTGACACTTACACCCAAGTCAAACCTGATCTGCGTAATGGCTTGTCTTCGCATGGTGAACGCGGAGCAAAACTGCTACCCGTATTCGACAGTATGATTGCACGAATAGAAAGTAATGAGTTTTTACCGCCTAAAGTGATTAGTCGCTGGGAAGGCCACCAAAAACTTCGCGCTGCAACGCATATTGAGTGCATGGCAGCTTTAACCAAATAAAAAAAGGCCACGAAAATTCGTGGCCTTTTTTTTAACTCTTACCAGCTTAAGCCGCTGGAGAGGGATCCGTACCGTGATCCACTTCAGGCATGGCAACTGCAGCCGCCAAAGAAGGAGATATACGTGCTTTTAACTTTTCTTTAATACGAGCTGACTTACCAGAACGCTCACGCAGATAGTAAAGCTTGGCGCGACGCACATCACCGCGGCGCTTCACTTCAACGCTTGCAATCAAAGGGGAGTAAGTCTGGAACGTACGCTCAACCCCTTCACCAGAAGAGATTTTACGAACAATGAAGGAAGAATTCAGGCCGCGATTGCGTTTAGCAATGACTACACCTTCATAGGCCTGCACACGCTTGCGCTCGCCTTCGACTACGTTTACGTTAACGATCACGGTGTCCCCGGGGGCAAACTCAGGAATCGTTTTATTCAGCCTGATCATTTCTTCGGCTTCGAGTTGTTGAATCAAGTCCATGGTCCTACTCCTTCAAATCGTGTTCCGTCCGGAACACTTCTAATAACTTCCGATCTACCGCACTAAGCGACAACCGGTCCAACAAATCAGGTCGACGCAACGAAGTACGCCCCAACGACTGCATTTTTCTCCATCGGTGAATATCGGCATGGTTTCCCGACATCAACACATGAGGAACAGATTCCCCTTCATAAACTTCTGGCCGGGTGTAGTGGGGACAATCTAGTAATCCCTCCACAAAAGATTCTTGAACCGCTGAATCTGCATCACCCAAAACCCCGGGTAATTGCCGGAGCACTGCATCAATTAACATCATGGCGGGGAGCTCACCTCCCGAGACCACAAAATCTCCAATGGAAATTTCTTGGTCAACGCAGCGACGTAAAAGTCGCTCGTCTACACCTTCATATCTGCTGGCCAAGACAATCAATCCTGACCGCTTACTTAAACTCATCACCATGGCATGGCTTAACGGGGAACCCTGAGGGGAAAGATGAATCACCCAAGGTTCTGCCACTCCAGCTAGCTGTTGAGACGCCTTTGCTGCATTGATTGCACGCTCTAGCGGTTGCGCCAACATCACCATGCCTGGACCTCCCCCGTAGGGTCGGTCATCAATCGTTCTGTACGCATTCTCAGTGAAATCTCTAGGATTCCATGTGTTCAGCGCCCAAATTTTTTCATCTAGCGCTCGTCGCGTAATACCAAATTGCGAGATCGCATCAAACATTTCCGGAAACAGCGTGATCGCATCAAACTGCATTCGCGCCCTCCGGCCTCAATTCTATTCAACCAAGCTTTAATAATCCAAGCCCCAATCAACCCGAATCATTCGATCGACCAGATTCACTTCTAACACAATGGCATCTACATAAGGCAGGAGACGCTCTCTGTCTCCTTTCACTACCAGTACATCGTTGGCACCCGTTTCGAGCAAATCATCAATCTGCCCAAGGTGTTCACCTTGAAGATTTACCACGTCTAAGCCAACTAAATCAGCCCAGTAAAATTCACCTTCTGCCACAGGAGGCAATGCATCCCTAGGAATGGAAATGTCAGCTCCTCGCAATGCAAAGGCTTGATCTCTATCATCCACCCCAGCCAGCTTCGCAACCATATGAGAGGCATGTATCTCCACCTCATCGAGTTGCATCGGCTTTTCAATTCCAGCCACAGTTACCCACCAAGTGGGATATCCCGCTAAACTATCTAAATTCTCGGTAAAGGTCTTTAACTTGACCCAACCGCGCACTCCGAATGGACCTAAGACACGGCCCATCACCACCCTATCAGGCAGCGGTCACTCCAGCAGCTTGAGCCTTAGCCGAGCGCTTAAGCAGCTTTTGTACTGCGTCGCTAGCTTGTGCACCTTTACTTACCCAGAATTCAACACGATCGTGAGCGATGCGCAAGGCATCCGCTGCGCCTTCAGTCGCAACGGGATTGTAAAACCCCACTCGCTCAATGAAACGACCATCACGGCGATTGCGAGAATCAGCAACCACTACATTGAAGAAGGGGCGATTACGCGCACCACCTCGAGAAAGACGAATGACTACCATGTTCTTGACCTGCTGGAGAAAAGCCCATAACTATACCTGAACATCACTGAAAATATCAATAGGGCAAAGGTTTACTAATTTTAGGCGCCCACAGCGATAGGCCTTGAGGACTCTGCGCACCATTCACTCCAAGACCCAGGATAGAGCTTCGCGCCCTGAAAACCTGCCATTTCTAAAGACAAGAGGTTATGGCAAGCCGTAACCCCACTCCCGCACTGGCAAACAATAGTCTCGGGAGACCGGCCTGCCAAAATCTCTTTCCACTCTATGGAAAGCTGATCAGCCGATTTAAAACGACCATTTTCCGAAAGATTTTGCCGAAAAAAACGATTGATCGCTCCAGGAATATGCCCCCCCACAGAATCTACAGTTTCATTTTCTCCGCGAAAGCGGTCTGGAGAGCGCGCATCTACTAACAGAAACGCTTGGGATTCGAGATTGGCTTCGATGGCTTCAACTGGCAACCATTGATCATGAATGGGATGATTTAGGGTAGAAACATCAACCCCCTTTTCAACTGCTGGTTGGCGATGACCCGACTCTACAGCGTATTGATCTGCAAGCCATTGAGGAAATCCGCCATCTAAAACAGCTACAGCCTCATGTCCCATCCATCTCAACAACCACCACAAACGGGCGGCAAAAGCCCCTCCCGCATCATCATAAACAACCACCTGAGTTTCGGGACCCACACCAAGGCTCATTAATTTTCTTGCCAACTCATCCGTATTCGGCAGAGGGTGTCGGCCGTTTTTGCCTGTCATGGGCCCGGATAAGTCATCGTCGAGGTGCAAAAAATAGGCACCAGGAATATGTCCCGCCTCATAAGCACGGTGACCGGCCAATGGATCGGTCAGATTGTGCCGACAATCTATAATGACCCAATGAGAGGGCGCAGCACTCAGTGCTGCACAAGAAATAATCGTGTTGTAACCATCAATCATGCGCTGCCCCCGCTTTGCGAGCCCATGTTGCCAATCCACCCGCTGAGATAATGACGGCAATCCCTGTCCATGCCATTGGGGATAGCCATTCAGAATGAAACACTACACCAAACAGACTTGAAAAAACGATGGTGAAATAGGCAAAATTGCTGGTGAGCCAAACCGCTCCAGTTTTATATGCGCGCGTCATGCACAACTGACCAAACAAGGCAGAAATCCCTATTGCCAATAATAAGGGTATCTGATTCCACATCAGCCAATGAGGGGCCTCAGGGATCCAATCTAAAGGGATTCCTAAATTTTCTCTGTAAAACGATACCGTCAACATTAATCCGCTCACTAGCGAACTCAAAAAAGTGAAATATAGAACAATTCTCCACTCGGGCTCATTGACCTCTCCCATCGCCCGCACATTTAAGAACACCATACCGGCGAATAAGCCCGAGAGTAATCCAGCCAAGCCTGCCACCCACTGATCTGGACCAAGGTGGGGTTTTAGTACCAGTGCCACCCCAACAAATCCGAGGCTTAATGCAGCAATCAAAGGAGCGCGCGCTTGTTCCTTTAAAACCCCCACCATAATAAGTGCAAGAAATAATGGAGAGGTGTAGTTCAAGGTCACTGCAGTTGCGAGAGGTAAATGCGTAATGCCATAAAAATACAGCCAGAGTGAAATGATTCCGCATACGCTTCTTTGAATATGCAAACGCCAATATTGCGTTAACAAACTCCCCTGGCGAATCAGCGCAATGAAAAAAATAACAAGAAAGCCAGTAATGGAGCGATAAAACATCAATTCAGTACTGCTGTAGTTGGCGCCTTCAAGCTTGACAAGAAACCCCATCAAAGCAAAGAAAAAGGCCGCAACCAGCATCCACCCCGCCCCAAGATCCGGCAAAGAATCTGCTCGTACCCATTCAATTCGGCGGAATAGAGTTTTTCCTAGAGCCTCAGCCACGGGTTTGCGCAGCAAGCCTAGGCTCGACCTGTCGGCGCAGGAAGGTTTGATAATGCATTAAGCCATCTTCCATGGGGGATTGGTAGGGACCCTGCTCTTCAATCCCTTTTAAGAATAATGCTCTGCGGCCCCGATGCATACGCGTACAGATTTCATCATCTTCGATCGCTGTTTCGACATAGGCAGCTTGCTCTGCCTCAATAAATTCGGGCTCAAAAAGCACGATTTCTTCTGGATAGTAAAACTCCACCACATTCACACATCGCTCTGGCCCTCTTGGCCAGACAGTACTGACGACCAACACATTGGGATACCACTCGACCATGATGTTGGGGTAATACACAGCCCAAATTGCTCCGTGTTTAGGCATTTCACCTAAGCCCGCTTTAAGAACTTTCTCATGCCATTTACTATAAGTATCACTTCCTGGATGCTGAAGTTCTGATTGCAAACCCACCCTTTGCACGCTATGCCAATCACCAAACTCCCAGTCCAACACTTCACAATCAACGAAACCATTCAAGCCAGGATGAAAGGGGGCAACATGGTAATCCTCTAGGTACACTTCAATAAAAGTTTTCCAATTAAATGCGTGTTCTTCAACGCGCATTTGATGAAAGCGGTAGCCATCAAAGTTGAGATCCTTCCAAGCTCGCACCTTACCCAGGTCCTGGGCAACGGGGCGCTGGCCCTCAAAAAGTAATCCCTGAAATTCCTGCATTGGCGTTTGAGGAAGATCTAAGCAAGGACGTGATGGGAAATGAGGGGCGCCAAGTAGCACGCCATGTGTATCGTAGGTCCAGCGATGCAGGGGGCAAACTATAGACTCACCTGTATTTCCCCGGCCCTCAAGCATAATGGCCTGTCGGTGCCGACAAATATTCGAAATGAGTTGAGGACCGTCAGAACCATTTACCAATGCACGCCCATGATCTTCCCAGGACAATGTGTGGAAGTCACCGCGCGCAGGGATTTGCAATAGATGGCCAACATATCCCGGGCCTTGACGAAACAATACTTCCATCTCGATATCCAAGATGGCTTGGTCGAAATACCAGCTCAATGGCAGTTGCGGAGAAACGCGCGCCAGATGGGAGGGCTTACCAAGATCAGTCATTGTTTCGTGATTTTTGCTTCAATTCGGAGTTAAAAATCGACCGGGGAGAATAGGGCAAAACCCTTGATTACGCAAGTCATTCTCCTAAAATCATTATGCTAGCGCGTTGACCCACAGGGGTAGGTAAGCTAAGGTTGGGAGTTACCTAGTTAATACCGGCCAGAAACCCAGACTGACATGTCTAAAAAACAAATCTCTGAAGATTCCTTGTCGCTCAGTCACTCTGAGGATGATCCTACGCGCACTGAGCCTGTAGCGGTGAGTTATGAAGCCGCTTTGGAAGAACTTGAAGGCTTAGTAGAACAAATGGAAGGCGGTCAACTTGATCTTGAGTCCTCCTTAGCAGCCTATCGAAGAGGAAGCGCTTTGCTGAAGTTTTGCCAGGTTCAGTTATCTGTAGCAGAGCAACAGGTGAAAGTTTTAGAAGGCGAAAGTCTGGTAGATGCGGTTGGCAGCAATGAACCTTTCTGATTTTGATCAATGGATACAGCTCCATGCTACTCGCATAGAGTCCTGGCTAGAGGAGCGCATCCCTGAAAATAATGTTATTCCCGGCCGCTTGCATGAAGCCATGAGATACAGCACCTTAGGAGGCGGAAAACGCATGCGTCCTTTATTAGCCTATGCCTCCGGTGCCATAAGCCAAGCAAGAACCGAAGACCTTGATGTCGTTGCTGGAGCAGTTGAACTCATTCATGCCTATTCTTTGGTTCACGACGATATGCCTTGCATGGATGACGATGTTCTCCGCCGAGGTCGCCCTACCTGCCATGTTGAGTTTGGTGAAGCAACCGCCTTATTGGTGGGGGATAGCTTGCAAACTTTGGCTTTTGAATTACTGGCAAAAAACCCGCTGGCAATCCCTACCTCCAAGCAACTCGACATGGTTTTGTTGCTTGCCGAAGCAAGTGGTGCGGAGGGCATGGCGGGGGGCCAAGCGATTGACCTCGCATCGGTCAATGTTGAGCTAGACCTCCCAATGCTCGAAAAAATGCATAGGCGTAAAACAGGGGCGCTAATTAGAGCTGCGATTCTTTTAGGAGCGCGTTGTGGCTTAGAAGACTCACCCTTGATTCAGGCTTGCTTAGATCGTTTTTCTCAGGCTGCCGGCCTTGCCTTTCAAGTCATTGATGATGTCTTGGATACAGAGGCTGACACCGCTACCTTGGGTAAAACTGCTGGCAAAGATGAAGCAGATGGCAAACCGACCTATGTCAGTTTGCTAGGCTTAGAGGCGGCTCGAAACCTTGCTCATTCCCTTCATGCAGAAGCCCGAGAGGCTTTATTGCCCTTAGGAGGTCGCGCAAACAGGCTGGCAGAGTTGGCAGACTATATCGTACGGCGACATCACTAATTTTAGAAAGTATCTCTAATTATGCGCACCCCCACACCTTTGCTGGATTCCATTGACAGCCCTTCGACGCTTCGGCGGATGGATAAACACGCATTACCTCAAGTGTGCGATGAGTTACGTTGTTTTTTACTCGAATCAGTTGCCTCAACAGGCGGACACTTATCCTCCAATCTGGGCACCGTTGAGTTAGCCGTAGCTTTGCATTATGTATTTCACACCCCTAATGATCGCCTAGTCTGGGATGTAGGCCACCAAACTTACCCCCACAAAATTCTCACTGGACGACGCGAAGCCATGCAGGGCTTGCGAATGAAAGACGGGATTTCTGGATTTCCGCGCCGCGATGAAAGCCCCTATGACGCCTTCGGAACAGCGCATTCCAGTACCTCGATCAGTGCGGCATTAGGCATGGCGGCAGCTTTTAAGCAGTTAAACAGCACTCAACGGGCTGTTGCCATCATTGGCGATGGCGCAATGACAGCCGGAATGGCTTTCGAAGCGCTGAATAACGCTAAGGATACCGGGGCTAATTTGCTGGTTATTCTGAATGACAATGAAATGTCGATATCACCTCCTGTAGGTGCCCTGAACAACTATCTTGCCAAATTACTCTCTAGTCGCTTTTATTCTGCCGTACGTAAAGGTGGGGAGAAAGTTCTCGGAATCGCGCCTGGGATGCTTGAATTGGCCCGAAGTTTTGAAGAGCACATGAAGGGAATGTTGATTCCCGGCACTTTATTCGAAGAGTTTGGCTTTAACTACATCGGCCCCATCGACGGGCATGATATTGAGGTATTGGTTTCAACTTTATCGAATGTACGCGATTTAGAAGGCCCTCAGTTTCTTCATGTGGTAACCAAAAAAGGCAAGGGCTATTCGCCTGCGGAAGCCGATCCGATCCTCTATCACGGTGTTGCTAAGTTCGACCCAAAAGTTGGGATTCTCTCAAAACCTTCTAGCAAAACCACGTATACCCAGATCTTTGGAGATTGGTTGTGTGATATGGCTGCTCAGGATAAACGCCTCGTAGCTATTACCCCTGCAATGCGCGAAGGCTCAGGTATGGTCCGTTTTTCAAGGGAGTATCCCGAACGTTATTATGATGTCGGCATCGCCGAACAGCATGCGCTCACTTTTGCAGCAGGCCTTGCCTGTGAAGGCATTAAACCAGTCGTTGCCATTTACTCTACTTTTTTGCAGCGTGCTTACGATCAACTCATTCACGATGTCGTTTTGCAAAATCTACCCGTTGTTTTGGCGATTGATCGGGCCGGTTTAGTCGGTGCAGATGGGGCAACGCATGCAGGAAGTTTTGATTTGAGCTACTTGCGTTGCTTACCTAATACCGTTGTGATGACACCATCGGATGAAAACGAATGTCGTCAGATGCTATTTACCGCCTTCAACTTAAACCAACCTGTTGCTGTGCGCTACCCCAGGGGCAGCGGGCCCGGAGTCGTGATGGAGAAAAACATGGCAAACATACCCTTGGGTAAGGCAGAACTGCAGCGTAAGGGAAAGCGAATTGCAATATTGGCTTTTGGCTCGATGTTGTCACCCTCATTGGCTGCAGGGGAAGAACTAGATGCCAGCGTAGTGAATATGCGATTCGTTAAACCCATTGATGAAAATATGGTTCAGCATATGGCCGAAACCCATGAACTGATTGTCACTGTTGAAGAAAATGTAGTGATGGGGGGAGCGGGAAGCGCTGTCGCTGAGTCCCTTGCAAAACTAGGTTTATGCCCCCAATTACTTCAACTGGGCCTACCTGATACTTTTATAGAGCATGGTGAACCTGCAGAACTGCTCAAAGATGCCGGGCTAGATTCTATGGGCATCACAAAAAGCATTAGGGAACGAATCCCAGAATCTTTAAGTCAGAGAATTGCAGTGTAGTATCCGAGTTGTATGACTTTGTTTACACTGTTTACTTAATGATTTAAATAATTATATTTTTTCCGCGCCATTCCTTTACTCTCAGGAGCCGCCATGAACACCCGAGATCCATTACTGCCCATCCCTGATGTGCAGAGCACTCCTGATACCCGTCAGCTCGACATCGATCGCGTTGGTATTAAGGGCATTCGCCACCCTGTTCGCGTATCGGACAAAACAGGCGGTGTTCAGCACACTGTTGCAAACTTTAATATGTATGTCCACCTACCCAAAGACTTCAAGGGTACGCATATGTCCCGATTCGTTGAAATTCTGAATCGCAACGAACGCCAGATTTCAGTTGAATCTTTTGGCTCGATGTTGGAAGAAATGGTTAAGTTACTTGAAGCAAAGTCAGGGCACGTGGAAATGAACTTTCCTTACTTTGTGAATAAAGCTGCACCTGTTTCTGGCGTCACTTCTTTGATCGACTACGAGATCACCTTCATCGGTGAAATCGAAGACGGTCAACATACCTTCACTGTGAAGGTATTAGTTCCCGTGACGAGCTTGTGCCCTTGCTCCAAGCAAATATCAAACTATGGTGCGCACAACCAGCGCTCACACGTCACCGTGACGGCCAAGGTCAATGCTTTTATTTGGGTGGAAGACATTATTCGGGTGTGCGAAGAGTCCGCGTCTTGCGAGCTCTATGGTTTGCTCAAGCGCCCTGATGAGAAATACGTTACCGAACGTGCCTACGATAATCCTAAGTTTGTTGAAGACATGGTGCGCGATATTGCCCATCGTCTCAATATGGAGCCTCGAATCGATTCCTATATCGTTGAATCAGAGAACTTTGAATCTATTCATAATCACTCTGCCTACGCCTTAATCGAGCGTGACAAAATCAAACGCCCCATCATCTGATCTTGAGCGGCCCCAACAAAAAAGCCCGCTTGATGAGTGGGCTTTTTTATTACTAACGTTTCTGCCAAGTGTCTTTAAGGGTCACCGCAAGATTGAATACCGGATGACTTGGCTGGGAGTCTTTGGTATCCACACAGAAATAACCTTTACGTTCGAACTGCCAATGGCTTCCAGGCTCTGCCTTCAGCAAGCATTTCTCAATGCGGGCTCCAGCCAGAACAGATTTAGAGTTTGGATTAAGCAGCGGCCTAAAGTCTTCTGCTCCGGCAGGATTGGGATCATTAAACAATCGATCGTAAACCCTGACCTCAGTCTCAATACTGTGTGCGTCCGATAACCAGTGAATATTTCCTTTTACCTTAAAGGTATCCGACCCCGGAGTACCGCTGCGGCTTTCTGGAAAATATTCAGCTCGAATTTCGTTAACCTCTCCATGGGCATCAAGACTAAATCCCGTGCACTTCACCACATAGGCATAGCGCAAACGTACCATTCCCCCTGGCACCATCCTGAAGAAACCTTCTGTAGGCTCTGCCATAAAATCTTCGCGTTCTATCCAAAGTTCGCGCGAAAAAGGTACATCCCGATGGCCTAAATCTTTTTTCTGAGGATGGTTAGGGGCATGACAAATCTCTTCGGTGTCTAGAGGGAAATTCTCAATCACCAGTTTTACTGGATCTAAAACTGCAATCCCACGCAGGGCATGATCATTGAGATCATCACGTAGACAGTCTTCTAATACCGAAACATCAATTAGGCTATCTGCTTTAGATACACCAATACGCTCGCAAAATAACCTAAGAGCCCCGGGAGTATATCCGCGACGACGCAACCCAACGATGGTAGGCATTCTAGGATCATCCCAGCCTTCTACCAAGTTCTCCTGAACCAATTCAAGCAGCTTGCGCTTGCTCATCATGGTGTAGGTCAGATTGAGGCGGGCAAACTCATATTGTCTGGGGCGATACGGCACGGGACAATTTTCAATGACCCAATCATAAAGTGGGCGATGATCTTCAAACTCTAAGGTGCAAATCGAGTGGGTGATGTGTTCAACTGCATCCGATACAGCATGAGCGTAGTCGTACATGGGGTAGATGCACCAGCTATCTCCCGTGCGCCAATGTGGATGATGCCGAATCCGAAAAAGCGCAGGGTCGCGCAAATTCATATTAGGCGAAGACATGTCGATTTTCGCCCGAACAACATGGGCACCATCTGGAAACTCCCCAGCACGCATTCGACTGAAGAGATCTATGTTTTCTTCGATGCTTCGATCGCGATAAGGGCTAGGCTTACCTGGTTCAGTCAGTGTGCCTCGATGTGAGCGAATTTCATCGGCAGTCAGGGAATCCACATAAGCCAGATTGTGCTGAATGAGATGCACGGCATACTCATAGCAATGCTCAAAATAGTCAGATGCATAGTAAATGGTCTCACCCCAGCTAAACCCGAGCCATTTCACGGCATCTAAAATAGAGTCTACGTATTCGGTATCTTCTTTGGTTGGGTTGGTGTCATCGAAGCGCATATGGCATTCGCCACCAAAATCGCGGGCCACGCCAAAATTCAAACAAATACTTTTAGCATGGCCAATATGAAGATAACCGTTAGGCTCCGGGGGAAAGCGTGTCGCGACTCTACCCCCGTAGGTATTGGCTTTGAGATCATCGCTCACAATGTTGCGAACAAAATTTGTAGCGGGAGCGTTTAAAGGTGACGTTTTCGACATGATGGGGAAATTAGAAAAAATATACTTTAAGTGGCTGAAGATCAGACTTTCATCTTATGCTAGGGTCTGCAACTTTGTCGCGGCCTTCCTTTGATAAGGTCTAAAAGAAAATTAATCATGCTGACCCAGAATACTATCGCACTCGTATACGACTTTGATGGCACTTTATCGCCCCAGCCCATGCAGGAATATACCCTGTTGCCTAAGCTTGGCATTACACCCGATGAGTTTTGGGGAAGAGTAGATCGGGAATCTGCCGAGACAATCTCTGAAAAAATGCTGGTTTACATGCGTTTAGTGTTGGAATTGGCAGCAGAACGTAAGGTCAATATTTCTCGAAAAGACTTTTTAGAGATGGCACCAGATATTAAATATTTTCCTGGTGTTGAGCAGTGGTTCGAGCGCATCAATAATTATGTTTCTCATCACTCTAGGCAACAAGTTCAAGTCTTGCACTATGTCATATCAGCTGGAATGCGTGAAATTTTAGAAGGCGTATCCATCCGACCTTACTTTAAGCAAATCTACGCATCGGAATATCACTTCAATGAATATGGAGTGGCTACATTCCCCAAAGTCTTGATTACTGACACCTCGAAAACCCAGTATTTATTTAGAGTAAATAAGGGAAAAGAGGCTCTGACAGAATCCATTAATGAGCACATGCCTGAAGATCTTCGACCCATTCCTTTTCACAACATGATCTATATTGGAGATGGGATGACCGATGTTCCGAGTATGGCGCTCACCAAAAAAAATGGGGGGCATACGATTGCGGTCTACTCAGATACGGGCCGCCACGGCAAGGAGGTTTGCGTAGATTTGCTGCGCGCAAAACGCGTGGACTTCATAGCCCCTGCAGATTATCAAGAAGGTAGTGAGCTCTCGCGCCGTACCCAACTTTTGCTCGATGCCGTGATCAGTGATATTGCTTTTCGTAATGAGGCAGCTCTGTGCTTACAAGAAAATGGTCTGCGGGATAATGACTGAAAGTTTTGTTGTCGATCCCAAGTCAATCGCAGAAAGGGTCAGTGCTCTTCTTAACCCTATATGCCCAAACCTCCTCGTTGATGTCAAAGCTGAAACGGAATCCACCAACGCTGACCTGTTGCAATTAAATTATCAAGCCCACTCGCCTTACTGCATGCTGCTCGCACTAAAACAATCTCATGGGCGCGGTAGACAAGGGCGCCCTTGGTTAAGTGATCAGGGTTCCTTAACTTTTTCTCTGCGCTGGCAATTTAAACGATCGGCCGACACGTTAAGCGGGCTTCCACTTGCTGTTGCTGTAGCCGCTTTGAATGGCCTTAAATCTCTTGGAGTGCAGGATCTCTCTATAAAATGGCCTAACGATTTGCTTAAGGGTACAGGTAAGTTGGGCGGCATTCTTCTTGAGCTTGGAAAGCCCCTTTCAGATGGAATGACAAACGCTGTGATCGGAATAGGGATTAATCTTCAGCTCCCTTTTGAGCTGAGTAAATTTGATTATAAAGTCGCGGCAATTCATGAATCTGCCAGCGCTGAATATATTGCAAATATCCGTGAAGACACCCTCGTCGCCATTCTTAAGACACTCCTCCCCGCACTCATCAAATTTGATGCGGAAGGTTTTAGTATTTTTCGACAAGAATGGATGGGGCATGCGGCATGGCTGGGTCAAAAGGTTGAACTCAGCACTGGAACGCAAGGAACCTTGATAGGCGTAGATCAAGATGGTGCTTTGTTACTCGATACGGATCTTTGTATTGAGCGATTTTTAGCAGGAGATCTATCACTCCGCACTGCCGAGCCTGCGCGCGTTTTTTCTTCAAGGGACGTTTAATGTTGCTCGCATTAGATATAGGAAATAGTCGAATTAAGTGGGGGATTTTTGATGGCCAAACCCCCAAAGGCCGAGGCTACTTTTCAACCGAACAATTTAGAGACAGCGAAGACGATCTCTCTGTTTTTGAACTCAATGGTTCTGGAGGCGAAAGCCCAACTCAAATTACTCCAGTCAATGCAGGAAATTCAAAAGAACTTCCCATGCTTTTGGGCTCGGTTTCGAAATTAGCGCTGTGTTCAGTAGCGGGAAAGTCTATTGAAGATGGCCTGCTTGCCCATCTTTATTCGATTGGCTTGGCACCTTCAATCCACATCTGGCGTGTGATATCTTCTCGGCAGGACTGTGGTGTGATTAACCGCTACGATCACCCTGAACGCTTGGGAGCTGACCGCTGGGCCGCGCTGATTGCAGCACGGGCTTGGGCTCAATCTCCCTTAGTGGTAGTGATGGCAGGAACAGCCAGTACAGTAGACGCGCTCAAAACTGATGGGCATTTTCTGGGTGGTACTATTTTACCCGGCATAAGACTGATGCCAAAAAGCCTTTACGAGCGCACGGCAGGCATCAAAGAGGGCGAGGGGAGTTGGGCAGAATTCCCCACCAATACAGCTGATGCAGTTACAAGCGGTGTACTTGCTGCTACAGCTGGCGCGATTGCAGGCATGATTCACAATCTTCAACAAATTCAGCATGAACCGGTTCAACTGCTTTTGTCTGGCGGCAACAGCCCATTACTGCTCCCCAGGCTCAGTGCTTTGGGCTTCGCCCCTCACTATGAGCGCGATCTTGTCTTGCAGGGTATTGCTTTGATGAGTGCTGCTTCTGAAGAATAAAAATCAAGAAGCGCTAGAGGCGGATTTTTTTGAGGAGTGCAGTGGTAGATCGCTCGTGCTCGAAGGGAATAGCGAGCACCTTTCCACCGCGATCCCAAACAAGTTGATTGCCTACGATTTGCTCAACTGGCCAGTCACCGCCTTTGACAAGCACATCGGGTAACACAAGCCTTATAGTTTCTAAAGGTGTCTCTTCTTCAAACCAAGTCACAAGATCCACGCAGGCCAGTGCGGCAACGACTGCTACGCGATCTTCAAGCATGTTTATAGGGCGGTCATCACCTTTGCCGAGGCATTTGACTGATCCATCTGAGTTCAAAGCCAATACTAAGGCAGCCCCTTCATCGCGCGCACGGGACAAATAAGTCACATGTCCACGATGCAGAATATCAAATACTCCGTTGGTAAAAACCAAAGGGCGAGGAAGAGACTGACAGCGCTCTTTCAGCGCTGCAGGAGGACAAATTTTAGCTTCAAAACCCGGGGGTAAAAATCCCTCAGGCACTCGCTAAATCTTCCTTACGGAAACGATTGAGGTCTTGTACCGTTTCAAAGGTTCTGTCAAAAAGGTTGGAGAGATTGTGCAAAATCATTTGAACTACACGCGTCTCACAAACTTTGTCGAAATTGATTTGATTATCCAGCCAGTGCGCTAACCACTCAGGATCAGGCAAACGGCTTTGTACTGTGTCACCAGGGTACAAGTCTTTATTCACATGCAGGTTGGTGGGATGAAGCGCTTTAGCAACTTTGGTATTCGCCATCAATACCCCGATCTTTGCAAAAGCCTGCTTGGCTTCTGCACCTTTGACATCTAGCGCTTTTTTCATGTATTTCAAATAACATCCACCATGACGGGCTTCGTCTTTTGAAATGGTGTCATAGATGAACTTAATGACGGGTTCAGTGTGCCACTCAGAGGCGCGACGATACCATTGCGTCAGGCGAACTTCGCCGCAGAAATGCAACATCAGGGTCTCTAGGGCGGGAGCCGGATCAAATTCAAAACGAACGGCGTGCAACTCTTCTTCAGTCGGCAGCATGGAAGGACGAAAACGTCGCAGGTACTCCATCAAGACCAAAGAATGCTTTTGTTCTTCATAAAACCAGACAGACATGAAGGCTGAAAAATCGCTATCACCCACATTGTCTCGCAAGAACATTTCGGTAGCAGGCAATGCAGCCCACTCCGTAATTGCGTTCATTCTGATGGTTTCAGCTTGCTCATCGGTGAGTTTGTCAGCTTCAAAGCTATCCCAAGGGATATCTTCATCCATGGACCAACGTGCTTTTTCAAGAGATTTGAAGAGCTCAGGGTATAGCATGAGCAAGCCTTAATTATAATGATGTAATCCTGTATAGGATAACTGAATTAAGATGTCAGTTCCATCGTGGTGATGGAATCAGCCTCAGAAGATCTGCTGGCTGAAATTCAAGTTTTTAAGGATTTATTGCATGCGCATCGCGGTTATCGGTTCAGGGATCTCTGGCTTAACAGCAGCATGGGCTCTCGCACCGACTCATTTTGTGACCTTGTTTGAGGCGCAGCATCGGCTTGGAGGCCATACCAATACTGTAGACGTCATGCTGGAAGGGAAGTCTTTTCCAGTAGATACAGGGTTTCTGGTTTTTAATGAACGCACCTACCCTAATCTCATCAGCTTATTTAGATTGCTGGGCGTGGATTCTCATGAATCCAGTATGACTTTCAGCGTACAAGCAAACGAAGGCGCTCTGGAATGGTGCGGAACAAATCTCTCAACGATCTTTGCCCAACGACGCAACCTACTGAACTTTAAGTTTTTAGGGATGCTAAAGGATATTTTACGCTGCAATCGCGAGCTCACTGCAGCGCATCTCGCAGGTACTTTAGGAGATGAACCACTTCAAGACTGGCTCGACCAACGAGGATTCGGAAAAACCATGCGCGAGTGGTATTTGATTCCCATGACTGCGGCCATTTGGTCTACCCCCCCCTCACGCGCGCTCGAATATCCAGTCGCCACCTTTGCTCGGTTTTGTCACAACCATGGCTTACTCAGCGTCTATAACCGCCCCCGTTGGCGCACTGTCATGGGTGGAGGGCGCGAGTATGTAAAGCTCATTGCTTCTAAAA
This sequence comes from uncultured Ferrovum sp., assembly GCA_903905585.1. Lineage (GTDB taxonomy): Bacteria > Pseudomonadota > Gammaproteobacteria > Burkholderiales > Ferrovaceae > CAIVHB01. The sequence continues at coordinate 93,292 of CAIVHB010000084.1, forward strand.
TCCAAGATGTTCGCCTAAAAACCCCCATCACAAGCCTTCGTCGAGCAAATGGCTTGGTTTGGCTCAAGTCACCGAATGGGCAAGAGGAAAGCTTCGATCAAGTTATTCTGGCTTGCCATAGTAATGAGCAACTTGCTCTTTTAAGCGATGCTTCAGACGATGAGCGTTCCGTGCTTTCCAGAGTACGTTATCAACCCAATCTTGCCGTTTTGCATACGGACTTAAGCTTTCTCCCCAAAAAACGGGCCGCCTGGGCAGCCTGGAATTACCATGTTGGCGCCTCTAGCACCGATCAATCTAGCGTGACCTATTGGCTAAACGAGCTTCAGGATTTACCCACCGAAACCCCAGTGATGGTTACCTTAAACCCCCTTCACGCACCAAATGAGAAGAAGGTTTTCGGTCAGTTTCAATATGAACACCCCCTTTTCGATGGGGATGCAATCGCCGCACAAAGAGATATCAAACGCATACAAGGTAAAAACCAAGTATGGTTTGCCGGGGCATGGACGCGTTACGGTTTTCATGAGGACGGGGTCATGTCTGGTCTTGCCGTCGCCAAAGGCCTAGGTATCGATCCTCCTTGGAGCGTTTCTCAAATATGATTCCAGAAAGGAAGTTGCAACAATTTTATATTGGGCGCATCGGACACTTTCGCAATCACCCAGTTCGGCATGGTTTTACCTATCGCGTCTTATTTCTGGGTTTGGATATCGATACCCTAGATCGTGCATTGCACCCGAATCGCAACGAACGGCCAATATGGCCTTGGCTATTTTCAGTGAATGGATTAAATTTGCTTTCGATTAGTCATTTCAGTCATGGTCCTAGAGATGGCAGCCCCTTAGGGCCATGGATACGTGATGTATTAGCTCACGCTGGACTACCCTCAGAGTGTAGTAAAACGGTAACCCTTCATACCTTCCCGCGCATTTTTGGCCTAGGATTCAGCCCCGCAAGTTTTTGGCTATGCAAAGACAATGAAGGCAAACTAAGAGCTATGCTAGCAGAGGTCAACAACACTTTCGGCGAGCATCATAGCTATCTCATCGCGCACCCTGAAGCGCAATGTATAAAAGCTTCAGACCAACTTTTCGCAAAAAAAGTTTTTCATGTTTCACCCTTCTTTCCCGTCACCGGCAACTATCTGTTTCAGGTACAAGACTCGAGGGAAGAACTTCAGATTAGAATCAAATATCAAGACGGCAAGGGAAACAATCTTCTTGCCTATATGCATGGCAGATCTAAAGTGATGCGTAGCAAAGACTTATTTTTTGCTTTTGTAAAATACCCCTTTCAAACATTGACCGTTTTATCTCGGATACACTGGCATGCACTCCTACTTTGGCGTAAAGGAGTTCAGTTTTACCGAAAGCCAGCCCCCCCTTAAAGGAAATAACAGTTGAACGCAAATGACCATAAACCTGCTTTCCCAGTTAACAACGCGCCCAAGGGAATCCAGGCTTATCTACTCGCCAATATTTTGAAGCACATGCATTGGGGCAGCTTGCGCCTCATCACGCCAGACGGGCAAATACTTGATTTTCAAGGCGAGGAACAAGGCGCCCATGCGGAACTTCATATTACCCATTGGCGTTTTGCCCGCAAAGTATTGCAGGGTGCGGAAATTGGTTTTGCTGAATGCTATCGCGATGGCTTATTTGAAACCCCCGACCTCACATCATTGCTAGCAGTGCTTTCCACCAATTACCTCGCTCTAGAGGAAGCAATTCCGTTGGGTAAATTGATCATGCGTATACAGAGGCGCATGCATTTCTTCAAAAAAAATACACGCCAAGGAAGCCGCCGAAATATCCACGCACATTACGACTTAGGTAATGACTTTTACCAAGAGTGGCTTGATCCCAGCATGACCTATTCTTCGGCTCTTTTTGCTGATGCGCACGATAATAACTGCCTGACTTCAGCTCAAATTGCCAAGTACGACCACATCCTTGACCGCCTGAATCTTGATCCGGGAGCGCGCATTTTAGAAGTAGGTTGCGGTTGGGGCGGCTTTGCGGAACATGCGGCAAAATCGCGTGGGATGCATGTTACGGCGATTACTATTTCTCAAGCGCAATTTGACTACGCTACTGCACGAATTGAATCTGCCCATTTAGCGCATTTAGTTGAGATCAAACTCATTGATTATCGGGATGTACCCGGTCAATTTGACGGTGTTGTATCCATAGAAATGTTTGAGGCAGTAGGGGAAGAGTTCTGGCCCATCTATTTCCGCACCCTTAAAGAACGACTTAAGCCGGGCGGTCAGGCAGTGATTCAAACAATCACGATAGCGGAAGATAAGTTTGATCTGTATCGCCGCACAACTGACTTTATTCGTGAATTTATTTTCCCAGGAGGGCTTCTGCCTTCTCCCGACCGCTTTGTTCAAGAAGCAAACCAAGCGGGGTTTTTAGAAGAAGGCCGCAGATCCTTTGGTCATGATTATGCCGAGACACTTCGCCGCTGGCGGACCTCTTTTGACGAGGCCGGCCAAAAGGTACGCGGACTTGGATTTGATGAACGTTTTCAACGTCTTTGGCGCTTCTATTTGACCTATTGCGAAGTCGGTTTCGACATGCGTTTCACCGACGTCTCACAGTTCCATCTGCGGGCCGATTAAAGTCCATTTTTACAACGCTATGGATTCCTTCACCCTCCTAAACTTACTTAGCAGTGGGCGTTCCAGAAGCAGGCACCTTCGTGATGGGTGATTCTTTTCCCTCAGAAATCGGAGCTGGTTTAGTACTTGTTGAGGATGGTGAGCTATCCTGAATGGCTGGAGGTGGCGGCAGCTTCGCAGGATCAACATATTCAAACAGCTTGACCACTTTTAAAACACCAGAAGTATTACTGGCTACTCGCGCCGCCTCTTCACCTTCACCAGGCGTCACTAATCCCATTAGATATGCTTCTTGGCGTTCAACAATAGTCGAGACTAGCGAGGCCTGAATATGTCCTTCAGTAACATATCGGGCTCTGATTTTGTCAGCCAAGTAAGTATCACGCGCGCGATCAGCGAATGAACTGACAATAACCGCAGCTGACTCATTTACAACACTGCGGACATTTTCGGCTTCTTTGGCTATCTGCTCAACACCCAAGCGCACTTCTTCGTTCTTCACTTCACCGGTCAGCAAAACAATCCGATTAAAACTGTTCACATTGATATGGGCATCATCCTTGAACTTGGCACTAATACGATTCTCAACGCGAATAATAATTTCCTTATCCACTAACAAAGTAGCGGAAGTACGTCGATCGGAAGCAACCAGCGCACCGGTTAGCATTCCTCCGGCTACAAGAGGAAAACATGCATTAAGAAGTGAGCAAGCCAGCAAACTAGCCGCAATACTGATGATCAGGCGAAACTTCATTCTTCTACCCCCAAAAGCGTGCAATCAATTGCATCGCACAAACAATGCAGAATTAAAATATGTACCTCTTGAACTCTGGCAGTAATTTTAGAGGAAACATTTAATAAGATATCCTTTTCGTTCAATTGTTCTGCGATCTTTCCCCCATCTCTTCCAGTCAGCGCCACAACAGTCATATCGCGCTCATGTGCTGCCTCAATCGCCGCGATCACATTCGCAGAGTTTCCGCTGGTGGAGATTGCCAGGAGCACATCTTTGCTATGCCCAAGCGCGCGAATTTGCTTAGAAAAAATCTCTACATAAGCATAATCATTTGCTATGGAGGTCAGGGTTGAGCTATCCGTAGTCAGCGACATCGCAGCAAGACCTGGACGCTCCATTTCAAAACGATTTAATAGCTCAGCCGAGAAGTGCTGCGCATCAGCCGCACTGCCGCCATTTCCGCAACATAGAATCTTGCCTTCTGCCATCAGGCTGCGCACCATCGCATCGGCAGCCCTCAAGATAGGCTCTACCAACACGTTCGCAAGATCTAATTTTAGTTGAGCGCTCTCACGAAAATGACGCTCGATACGGGAGTTTAAGTTCATTGAGATATTGTACGGCGTTTTATAAAAATCCACGAACCCACACCCACTTTGAATGCTCACTCCCGACCTGGCAAAGCAAATCAAGGCGACAAGGTTGTACGCAACCATAACGTTGCAGATAGCAAGCTACCGCTAATTGCATGCGCTTTAATTTGCGGGGATTCAAGCTTGCTATTGCCCCCCCGAAAGCATTATTTCTTCGCCAGCGCACTTCTACAAAGACTAAGACTTCTGAATCTTGAGCAACGATATCAATTTCTCCGCCCCGAACTCTAAAGTTTCTTTCCAGAATCTGAATGCCCTGATCTTCAAGAAATAAAACAGCCCTGTTTTCTGCTTCTTTGCCTGAGCGCAAATGTGGTGCAAGTTCACCTGTAGAAATCATTTCACCCATGTTCATAGTTTCGATATTGCATGAGACTATTCGCCCATCAATGAACGATAAGATGAATGATTTTAGGTTTTTTAGACTTGCCGAGCTAAACTCAGATCATACAGCCTGACTCAATGCGGCCTAACTTGGTGACCAAAGAGCTTAATTTGACCCTTCCTCCCTTAAATATCGATATCTCTTCCGGGCAAGCTGAAGCGCTCCCGGCGGTTGGGACTTTATATATCGTCGCCACTCCTATTGGTAATCTGTCAGATTTGAGCCCACGTGGACGTGCCATCCTTGCAGAGGTAGATTTGATCGCAGCAGAAGATACCCGCCACAGCAGCGGACTTCTACAACACTTTGGCATTCATGCCCAAATGGTTGCCCTTCACGAACACAACGAGACCCAACAGTCTGTTCAATTGATTAGCCAATTACAAGCCGGAAAACGGATTGCATTGATTTCTGATGCAGGAACACCCGCGATAAGTGATCCTGGCAGTCGCTTAGTAGCTTTAGCGCATACCCATCATGTTCCAGTTGTGACCATACCCGGTCCCAGCGCCCTAACCGCCGCCCTGTCCATTTCGGGGTTGAGTGCTCTGCCTGTTCATTTTCATGGCTTTATGCCCCCCAAAGCCAAAGCCCGTAGACAAACCTTAGAGCCCCTTGTTCATTCGCATGGCACCCTGGTTTTTTATGAGGCGCCCCACCGTATTGAGGAGATGGTAGAGGATCTCGTCGCGATCTTTCCCGCTTCGCGGGCCCTCATTATTTGCAGGGAATTAACTAAGCGTTTTGAGTCTGTGCATCGCTGCACCTTAGCTGGGGTTAAAACTTGGTTTGCAGGTGATCCAGATCGTTTACGAGGGGAGTTTGTATTGGTACTCGAAGGCGCTGCCGAGAACGAGCGAACTGATCCACTTATTGAAGGCCGTCGGGTACTGGAAATATTGTTGGCTTCATCGCTTAGCATCTCTGAAGCAGCTAGAGCTGCTGCAAAAATTACTGGAGCCAATCGCAGTGATTTGTATCACTGGGCACTGCAAAAGCATGGGCCAACTGATGACTCAGAAAACGCAAGCTGAGGATGGCTAATCCCGGAAGTTATTAAATTGTAGAGGCTGCTCAGTAATATCTTTGCGCAGTAAGGCGATGGCTTCTTGTAAAATGTCGCGTTTAGCTCCGGTCACACGTACCGTATCACCTTGAATGGAAGCCTGAACTTTCATCTTGCTATCCTTGAGTAGCCGGATGATTTTTTTTCCGAGCTCTGTTTCAACACCCACTTTTACTGTGACCTGTTGTTTGACCTTACCGCCACTGACTTTTTCAATCTCGCCCACATCCAAGGTACGAATATCAATACCCCGTTTAACCAGTTTGTTATTCAGAACATCCTTCACTTGATCTAGCTTGAAGTCATCATCAGCAAATACGGTCAGCACATACTCTGCCTGCTCTACTCGTGCATCTGAGCCCTTAAAATCGAACCGTGTTCCCACCTCTTTATTGGTTTGATCCACGGCATTTTTGAGTTCTTGCTTATCCACTTCTGAAACCACATCAAATGAAGGCATCTCAATACTCCGAAATTACTTGCGGCCTGCGCGGGCAGCAATACGCATACGCAAGGCATTCAATCGAATGAAGCCTGCAGCATCCGATTGCTGATAAGCACCACCATCATCTTCAAAAGTTGAAATGGTGGGGTCAAACAAAGAGTCGGTTTTGGAATCGCGACCCACCACCATCACATTACCCTTATAAAGTTTGAGACGAACCCAACCATTGACGCATTGCTGCGTATCGTCAATCAGGCCTTGTAAGACTCTGCGCTCAGGGCTCCACCAGTAGCCGGTGTAAATCAAGGAAGCATAGCGCGCCATCAGATCGTCTTTAAGATGGGCGACTTCTCGGTCTAGTGTGATCGATTCAATTGCACGATGGGCGCGCATCATAATCGTGCCCCCAGGGGTTTCATAGCAACCACGCGATTTCATACCCACATAACGGTTTTCAACAAGATCGAGGCGGCCAATACCATGCTTACCACCGATACGATTCAATTCGGTCAAGACCTGAGCTGGAGACATCGGCTTTCCGTTCAAAGCAACAATATCTCCCCTACCGTACTCGACATCTAAATACTCGGCTGCATCAGGCGCAGCTTCTGGTGAAACCGTCCATCTCCACATATCTTCTTCTGGCTCACGCGCAGGATCTTCCAGCACTTTTCCTTCGTAAGAGATGTGCAAGAGGTTTGCGTCCATGCTGTAGGGGCTGCCGCCATTCTTGTGCTTCATCTCAACTGGAATGCCATGCTTTTCAGCATAGGCTAACAAGCGCTCTCGAGAAGTAAGATCCCATTCACGCCAGGGTGCAATTACTTTAATTCCGGGTTCTAAAGCGTAATAGCCCAACTCAAAACGTACTTGATCATTACCTTTACCCGTTGCTCCATGCGATACGGTATCTGCTCCTGTTTCGCGAGCAATTTCAATCTGCCGCTTCGCAATCAAAGGACGCGCAATACTGGTACCAAGAAGATATTCACCTTCGTAAATTGCATTCGCTCTAAACATAGGGAATACAAAATCACGGACAAACTCCTCTCGCAAATCATCAATATAAATCTGCTTGATCCCAAATTTCTCGGCTTTTTGACGGGCGGGTTCTAGTTCTTCTCCCTGACCAATATCCGCAGTGAAAGTCACCACTTCGCAAGCATAGGTATCTTGCAACCATTTCAAAATAACTGATGTATCTAGTCCGCCAGAGTAGGCGAGTACGACTTTATTCACTTCACTCATGCTGAATCAATCCAAAAAGGTGACACTAAAATGACAATAATACCTTGGCGCGCGCTTTACGCGGACTGATAGCCGAGTAAAAGATATTCCATAAGCGCTTTCTGAACATGCAAACGGTTCTCAGCCTCATCCCAAACCACAGATTGATGCCCCTCCAGCACCTCAGCAGAAACTTCTTCGCCGCGATGCGCTGGCAAGCAATGCATGAATAAGGCATCTGTATCTGCAAGGGCCATCATCTCTTCATCGACTTGGAAGTCGACAAAGTCTTTTTTACGTTCGTCAGTTTCGTCTTCAAAACCCATGCTGGTCCAAACATCAGTTGTTACCAGATGCGCCCCATGGGCGGCTTCCATGGGATCATCAAATACCGATAAATGTACCTCTTCTCCCTTTGCTATTCGCTCAGGATCTAAACCGTATCCAGAAGGAGCTGAAACATGAAGCTTAAAACCAAATAAACGAGCCGCTTGAAGCCAGGTGTAGCACATATTATTTGCATCACCGATCCAAGCTACCGTGCGACCTTCAATGCTATGTCTATGCTCGATAAAGGTGTAGATGTCGGCAAGAATTTGGCATGGATGGTATTGATCAGTGAGCCCATTGATCACAGGAACTCTGGAGAAATCAGCAAAACGCTCTATGATAGATTGGTCATAAGTTCGAATCATCACCAGATCAACCATGCGGCTAATGACGCGCGCTACATCTTCGATGGGCTCGCCACGACCCAATTGAGTATCGCCGCGTGTGAGATTAATAGAAGACCCACCCATTTGATGTATACCCGCTTCGAACGAAACTCTTGTTCGCGTGGATTGCTTTTCAAACACCATAGCCAGCATCCTATCTTTCAGTGGATGATGGATCTCATAATTTTTGAACATCGCCTTTATATGGCGCGTGCGCTCGAAAAGATAAAGATGCTCTTCGCGAGTAAGGTCTGTAAATTGTAGAAAGTGTTTCACGTTGATATCCCGAGAATCACGCCAAGAATCTTATTGCGTTGCGCTTAGGTTAAGTCGTTAAAAAAGCCTTGATCAGCGGCACCAGAATATGAAGGATTTGTTCCGCTTCCTCATCTTTCAAAATCAGCGGCGGCAAAAGCCGCACCACGGTATCTTGAGTCACATTAATCAATAGGCCTTGCTCCAAAGCCTGAGCAACGAGGGCTGCGCAGGGTCGATCCAGTTCCACGCCCATCATCAAACCATGACCACGTATTTCTTTTACACCGGGATGACCCGATAGCGCGGTTTCTAAGCCTGATTTAATTGTATCGCCGAGTGAGGATGCCCGATGAAGAAGATGCTCGTCTTCCATCACAGCTAAGGTTTCTAAAGCAGCGGCACATACTAGTGGCCCACCGCCAAATGTTGTTCCGTGACTCCCTGGCTGGAAGATCTCAGCCGCAGCCCCAGCAGCAACACACGCGCCAATGGGAACACCTGAGCCCAAGCCTTTAGCCAGCGTCATCACATCCGGCAAAAGGCCTGTATGTTGAAATCCAAACCATTTTCCCGTGCGGCCAATACCACACTGAACTTCATCTACCATGTATAACAATCCACGTTCACGGCAAAAAGCATGAAGCGCTTGCTGGTATTCAACGTCGGCAAGTCGAATACCGCCCTCGCCCTGAATCGGCTCAAACAATACAGCAACGATTTCAGGATGTTGATCTACCATCGATTTGATGGCTTCAAGATTGTTATACGGCACACGCAGGAAACCAGAAATGGGTTTACCAAATCCTGCTGAAGCCTTTGCACTTCCAGTTGCGGCCAGCGTTGCAATAGTGCGTCCATGCCAAGCCTTCTCCATCACAATGATGGTCGGCTCTTCAATTCCTTTTTGGGTCCCATATAGTCGGGCCAGCTTAATAGCGGCCTCATTCGCTTCTGCACCTGAGTTACAGAAGAAGGACTTGTCCATACCTGAAATAGCTGCCAAACGGGTCGCCAAGGCTTCCTGCAAGGGAACTTGATAAATATTGGAAGTATGAATGACTTTACCGGCCTGATCGGCAATCGCTCTAACTAAGCGTGGATGGGCATGACCCAAACCATTTACAGCTATACCTGCCAAGGCATCTAAGTAACGCTTGCCCTGGGTATCCCATAGCCAAGCCCCCTCACCTTTCTCAAAGGCAACTGCTTGACGTCCGTAAGTATTCATCAGGTGAGACATGTCAAAATCCCTAGCAAAATCAATGAGTGTAAGAGCAAAAGCTTACAGTTTTAATCTGGCTAAGCGAACAAAAACCAGATATCTCTGTTCCATAAAAACAAATGCCGCCCATTTGGACGGCATTACTCACAAACATTTAGCCCGGTCAGGCCATCCGGAAACACCCGGGATAGCGCAAAACTTAATTTCTTTAGAAGAAATTAAGCGCTTGCTCCCATTGTTTTAATGGCAGCAGACAAGCGACTTTTGTGTCGAGATGCTTTATTTTTGTGAATGATTTTTTTATCAGCGATGCGATCCAGCACACTTACTGAAGCTTGATACTGCGCTTGGGCAGCAGGCTTATCGCCAGCCAAGATCGCTTTTTGAATTTTCTTAATAGCAGTGCGTAAGGTTGAACGCAAAGACGCATTGTGATTACGTGCTTTCTCTGCTTGACGTGCGCGCTTCAGCGCCTGAGGACTATTAGCCATACTGATGCAACTCCTGATCGGGATACCGATTCGCAATGCGAACGCGTAATGTGATGCGGAAAACCGGCTATCATAGTGAACTTTTAACGTCTCTGCAAGAGCTTAGGCGTAATTCCACCCTTGCACACCCATGAATTTGTCCAGATGAATTTGCTTCGCGCCCTTGCCACAACAAGCAGTATGACCCTGCTTTCACGAATTCTTGGCTATTTGAGAGATGCCATCATTGCCCATGCATTTGGTGCAGGCGGTCTCACCGATGCCTTTTTTGTCGCTTTTCGTCTACCTAATTTGCTGCGCCGGCTCTTTGCAGAGGGCGCCTTCTCTCAAGCATTTGTTCCCATCCTAGCTGAATACAAAACCCGTGAGGGGCATGAGGCCACAAAAACTCTGGTAGATCACACTGCGACCGCTCTTTGTGTTGTGCTATTCATCACCACTTTATTTGGGGTGATCTTTGCCCCCCAAGTCATCTGGATTTCTGCTCCTGGATTTAGCGCAGATCCCGATAAGTTCTCTGTTGCTGTGCGCTTATTGCAAGTGACATTTCCCTACATCCTTTTTATCTCCCTGGTGTCCTTGGCAGCAGGCGTTTTAAATACCTATCAGCAGTTCTGGGTTCCCGCATTTACTCCGGTGTTGCTCAACCTCAGTTTTATAATCTGCGCTTTGCTCCTGGCACCTTGGCTTGAACTGCCAATTATGGCTTTAGCTTGGGGTGCATTCTTGGGTGGTGCATTACAGCTTATGTTTCAGCTTCCCTTTCTTCGCCGTATTGATATGCTTCCCCGCCTCCGCTGGGACCTCAGCGACCCAGGTTTAAGACGAATTCTCAGACTGATGGGACCCGCAATTATTGGAGTATCTGTCGGGCAAGTCTCGCTTCTGATCAGTACAATGTTTGCGTCTTACCTACCGTCTGGCAGTGTTTCGTGGCTGTTTTATGCCGACCGCCTCATGGAATTTCCAACAGGCTTATTAGGTGCCGCTCTCGGCACTATCCTTTTGCCTAGCCTTGTTAAGCACCATACAGATGGGGAACAGGAACGTTACTCATCGCTATTAGATTGGGGCTTGCGTGTCACTCTTTTACTAACCTTACCTGCTGCGGTTGGCCTAGCCGTATGCGCTGTGCCGCTTGTGAGCACTTTATTTTTAAGAGGCGCATTTGTTGTTCATGATCTATGGCAGGTGAGAGAAGCATTATTGGCATACAGCTTGGGCCTCACCGGTCTAATCGCAGTCAAAATTTTAGCCCCAGCCTACTATGCTAGACAGGATATGAAGACCCCAGTGCGCATAGCGATTTTTACACTCGTGATCTGTCAGATAATGAACGCCCTGTTCATTGGTCCCTTTGCTCACGCTGGACTTGCTTTGTCTACAGGGTTAGGTGCATGTATTAATGCAGGTTTGTTACTACGAGGCTTGCTTCACAGAAAAATCTACCGACCTCAATCTGGATGGGGTGTTTTCATGTTGAAGCTCGCAGTAGCTCAAGTTGCTTTAGGTGCGGTGTTATGGTGGTGCAGTCAAGATGTGAATTTTTGGCTAACAGCAAGCAGTCTGGAACGCGTCCTGAGAATGGGGGGCATGATGGGGCTTGCATCTGTGACTTATTTTGGAGCGTTGGGTTTACTCGGTTTCCGGTTGAAAGACTTCAATCGACGCGCCGCTTAATTTGTTTTTCAAATTAAATTATGTAGTTTTTTAATTTGTTTACATAAAGACTCGTAGTTAGGATATCGATCTCTTTCATAAACTGGCATTTTATTTTGGAACTCTCTCTATTAAATTTTGAATATGCCTTGTCAGGACTATTAGGCGGTTTTCTCGTTGGTCTAACAGGTGTAGGTGGGGGTTCTATCATGACCCCCTTACTCGTTTTAGTATTTGGTATTGCCCCTTCTGCAGCAGTCGGCACCGACCTACTCTATGCCTCAATAACCAAAGCGAGTGGCGTTCCTGTTCATTCAAAAAAAGGCCATGTGGATTGGGCGGTAGTGGGCTGGCTCTCTTTAGGCAGCCTTCCTGCCTCAGGGCTCACCCTGGTTTTTCTTCAAACTATGCATACGAGCGTTATTTTTGAAGCCTTTCTTAAGAAATCAGTAGGCATCGCTTTAGTCATTACTGCCCTCGCTATTCTTTGGAAAGCTTCCCGACGCGGGGTTCTGAGTTTCACGGGTGGTTTTGAGGAAGATGATCTTGGTTTGGAGCGTTCCTCGATGGAAGCGCCCCTCAAGCAGCCCATCGTTTTAACCGTTATAACGGGAATAGTCTTGGGTTGTTTGGTCACGCTTTCCTCAATTGGGGCTGGCGCGGTTGGCACGGTGGTGCTTGTTTTACTGTATCCCCGATTCCCAATTACCCGCATCGTCGGCACGGATATCGCACATGCGGTGCCTTTAACGCTTATAGCGGGACTGGGTCACCTAAGCTTAGGACATGTCAATTTCAGCTTGTTATTGAACCTGCTGTTAGGATCCATCCCTGGAGTTTGGTTGGGATCTCATGCTAGCGCAGGATTGTCCGAGCGTTGGTCTCGTCCCATTTTGGCAATACTGTTACTGATCATTGCAGCAAAAATGATTGGAGTCTGAGTCTCCGATCCTAGCTTGTTCTAATCGAGACAAAGACCCGTATGCTGAAAAGATTAATATCTGTCGCAATTCTCATCGTTACCCTGAGCCTACTCGGCGGGGGCAGCTACTATTTGTATCAGTATTTTGAAAACCAACCAAAGAAGGTCAATTCCTATCAAGATATTTTATTGGGAGATAGCAAGGACCAGGTGTTTTATGCGCTTGGTAAGCCTTCTAGGGTGCTATTACCAGGCAAAGAAGAAAGCGCCCCTGAAATCATTGTTGGAAAAGAAACTCTAGAAAATAACCCAGAACATGAAAAGGGCTTTAACCATTGGCAATATCTCTCCGCAAAAACAGTCACAGATGTTCACTTTGACCCTAAAAGCAAAAGGACTGTCACGATAGGGTGCTCAAAGCTTTCAGATCAACCGCCATTTGAAAGTGAAGCCATACCCGAATCAACAGCTCCTAGCAGGGGGAAAAAAGTCGCCATTGCACCGCCTGTTTCTGTCATTCCGCCTCCAGCCTCTCCCCCACCGCCTAAACCCCCACTCACTCCGGCTCAGGCGGCAGAAGCCCCTGCGGCAGATCCGCCCCTCCCACCTTCTCTAGCCCCTGCTGCTGCGGGTTCAGCCCCAGGAGAAGCCGCTGATGGTGCACCCCCACCCCCTACCCCGCCGCAACCCCCGCCCCCTCCGGAGGCAGCAGCCTGCAACATCATTGGTATTAAGATTGGTGATCATGAAAACGATATTTTGGCGCGCCTTGGTCGCCCCAAAAAAGAAACTTACGATGGCATCTATAAAACCATCATTTATCCAAACCTTAACCTAGCTATCAAAATGGAAAAGCGCGTGGTGATTTATATCAAGGCGGTGAAAGAAGTATTGGCCAAGCCACCCGTTCCTAAATTACCAGCAGAGAGCGAAGAAGGCGAAGCGGCCAAAGAGGGTAAAGAGGGTAAAGAAAAGTAAACGATATTAGGGCCTTGAGATTAAGATGAAATTTCTAAAAATGATTCAAGGTCTCTTCATTGAACATGAAGCGCGTAAATTCCCAGTTTTCTAGTGCCTCATGTGCAGGATTTTCTAGGGTAAAAAGCGACTCCGGATGTTCTTGCATGGCCTTGACGAGCCAAGGAATGAGCCCTTTGGGGGCCCATTCTTCGGAAGGCTCAAGTAAGTCTTCCTGAAAAGCTCTCGACAGTGACATGTGCTCATCGAATTCACCGTGGTTGGCGTGAATATGAAAATGTATTCCAAACCCTCTACTTTTAATTTGCTTAGTGAAATCGAGCCACTCATTCAGGGCATTATCGGACCAGACTCTTACATGCCCAATATCAAGAGTGAACCCCCCTAATTCCTGCACGCCTAATTTATCCCATTCATCAAATAACTCTTGATGCCAAGATAGCGGTTCAGTCGTATTTTCCAAGTGTGCACGCAAGCCCAGAGCATGCATCCGTTCTAGGCTTTTAACCCAACTACCGGCTGACTTCCGAGCTGAAGGTAAACCTTGGCGCTTATCTGCAAACGTCACTGAATGGACTACCGCTTTTGAAATACCCATCGCTTTAGCAACATCAGATTCTGCAATTAATCTTGTTAACGAGGAAGAATCCTCTCGTTCTAATTCTGTCAGACCAATTACACGATGATAGGTGTGAAGAATTTTATTTTTTGAAGGGAGCGCCGCAATACGTTCAATTTGATGATTAGAAAGTGCTATGCCCTGATACAAGGCCACTTCTATTCCACAAGTAGATTCGTTGGTTTCAACATGCCCAATCACCACTGAATTCAGCGCATCTGGGTCACCTTGAAATATTTTAACTGCGAGCATTGATCACGCTTTTTTGAAATTAGGGACGATGCTGGGGCAAATGTTAATCTTTAGATTTACTTATTTTGCCTTCTTTAAGTTTCAGATAGAGGATGCTCAAAGACAAAGGAAGCGTTACAACGTTGGATAAAATGACTGGCAATGATTCAATGAGAAATCCATATATCATCCACAAAGCAACGCCGCTGGTGAAAGTACAGTACATCGCAAGCGAAACCCCAGATACATCTTTGGAGCGCCAAGAGTGAATCGCCTGGGGAAAGAAAGCTATCGTTGTTAGTGTAGCGGCTACTAAGCCTAAGATTTCTATTGAGCTCATCGGAAAATTAATTTTGTGGTGCTGATGAGAGGAATCGAACCTCCGACCTACTGATTACGAATCAGTTGCTCTACCGACTGAGCTACATCAGCATCTGGCGCGCGCCAATAAGATTGATCGGTAGCTTGCTTTAGGCGAAACACCCAATCAGGACGGGAATTATATACGGAAAACAGGAAATTAATGCCGGCGGATTCGGACGATCACTTCTATGTCTTCGCCAACCACTCCAGGGGGTGGAGGTGGCAAGCCTGTCACCTTGATGGATTCAGCAGGGATATCTGATAGTTCTCCACGCTCAACATCAAAATAGTGATGGTGGGGGCCGACATTTGAATCAAAGAACACCCTCTGCGGATCTACCACTACTTCACGAATAAGACCGTGATCAGCAAACAGCCTAAGGGTGTTATAGACGGTTGCGCGAGAAGGTACAAAGCCCTCGGACACAGACAGGCGCGCTTGAAGTTGGTCGGCAGATAAATGCTGATGTTTTTCTAACAAAACTTGAGCGATCTCGATGCGCTGGCGAGTGGGGACAATACCCTTTTCACGTAGCATAGATTCAATCAAATCATGCTCAGCGATGTCTCTGTCATGTCGATCAAAGTCCCCAGAAATGTTTAACTCTTTGTTCATTTTTATATTTGTATCGCGATATCAGTCCCTTGGCAACTTAATTACATTAATTTAGAAGCCCTAACATCTTCGATCTATTCCACTTTCTCCATTAAACCTCTTGGGAGGGGAAAGGAGACATGCTCGGCGATACCGTCGAGTTCTTGAATATTCTTAGCACCAAGCTCATTGAGGCGTTGGATGACGTCTTGGACCAGAACCTCGGGAGCTGAGGCACCGGCAGTCACACCAATCTTGGAAGCACCTTCTAGCCATTCAGCTTTGAGCTCATCCGCTCGATCGAGCATGTAGGCGCGAGCTCCATTCTGCTCTGCCACTTCACGTAGACGATTACTGTTTGAACTGGTTTGGGAGCCCACCACAATCACCACATCACTTCGGTTTGCCAACTTCTTCACCGCGTCTTGGCGGTTTTGAGTGGCATAACAAATGTCATCGGTACGAGGCCCTGTGATGGCAGGAAAGCGAGCACGAAGGGCTTCCACAACTCGACTTGCATCATCTACCGACAGCGTGGTTTGGGTCACAAACGCCAAAGTTTCAGGGTTGGTCACTTGCAGATTAGCTACATCACTTTCGGTCTCGACCAAATACATTCCTTCACTACCTTGCCCCATCGTGCCTTCTACTTCGGGGTGCCCCGCATGGCCAATCATCACAATTTCGCGACCTTGTTTTCGTAAGCGTACTACCTCCGTGTGAACCTTAGTCACTAGAGGACAAGTGGCATCAAAAACATTTAAGCCTCTTTCCTGAGCATCCGCACGAACGGCTTGAGAAACTCCATGGGCACTGAACACCACCGTAGCCCCAACGGGTACCTCATCTAATTCTTCAACGAAAACTGCGCCCTTCATCCTGAGGTCTTCAACAACATATTTATTGTGAACAACTTCATGACGCACATAGATGGGAGCACCTTTTAATTCAATGGCGCGCTCTACGATTTCAATCGCCCGATCTACCCCTGCACAAAAGCCTCGTGGGTTAGCCAGTTCAACTTGTATTGGAAAACTTTTTTGAGTCATTCACGCATCCCTGAAGGCTGGAGACTAACGATCACTAAAACTAAGGCGCCTAATGTAATCGCTGAATCTGCAATATTGAAAGCAGGCCAGTAATACACATCGGCCCAGTGCCATTGAATAAAGTCTACCACTGCTCCAATTCTAATCCGATCAATCAGATTTCCCATTGCCCCACCGAGAATCAGGGCTAGCCCAGCCGAAGCGTAAGGGCGTTTCACTTGCGAGCGCAAAGAAGCAATGATCAAAATTCCTGCAACGATCGCTAAAGCACTAAATAAAATTCGAGGTAATTCGCTGTTATCCGCAAAAAGGCTAAATGCAGCACCACGGTTATAAGCTAGAACCAGATTAAACCAAGATGTAAGCATCAAAATAGGAGGATGAAGCGCAAAGTATTGAACTACGGTGGTTTTGCTCCATTGGTCCAGCACAATAACCAAGAGACTAAGCCATAACCACCTTGCCCAACCGTTGTGAGTTTCACTTTCACTCCAGTTAAGCATAGCGCCTCACCTCGCCTTGTCCATGCAAATTGCTATCGCATCGCCCACATAAGACAGGATGCTCAGAATTCTGTCCTACATCCGTTCTCAGATGCCAGCAACGCTCACACTTTTGCGCTTTGATGGGCTCTACCACTAGGCGCAAACCCTCTTCGCTGGTGCTGACTGCGTGTTCCGGCCCTTCACCCGCCTCAACACTCGCAAATGAAGTAATGAATACAAAACGCAAATCATTCTCAAAAGCTTTGAGGTAAGTGAATGCTTCTGGGTCCGCATACAGATGCACTGCCCCTTCAAGAGATGAACCAATATTGCCTTCGGCGCGAAGTAGCTCAAGGTGCTTTTGCACGCTTCCTCGTAATGCTCTTAATCTATTCCAGCGAGCAACAATGGCCTCTGACTCAGAGATATCGGGAAGACTATGCCAAGTACTAAAGAATACAGACTCACTTTCACTTTGCAGAACTGCCCAGATTTCTTCCGCCGTAAAGCTTAATACTGGAGCCAGCAATCGCACAAAACTATGCGCAATATGCCAGAGTGCAGATTGTGCAGCACGACGTGGCAATCCCTTAGCCGGAGTAGTGTAGAGACGGTCTTTTAAAATATCTAAATAGAAGCCTCCCAGTTCTTCTGAACAAAAATTTTGCAGCTTCTGGACTACCACATGGAATTCATTTCGGTGGTAATCCTCTTCAATTGCAATTTGCAAAGAACGCGTGAGCTCGATTGCATATCGATCAATTTCTAGCCAATCTGAAGGGGGGATTGCATCCTGCTTAGGGTCAAAATCGGCCAAATTAGCCAAGAGAAAACGCAAGGTATTTCTTAAGCGGCGATAGGACTCCACCACGCGTTTCAGAATTTCATCAGATAAATTAAGTTCGCCAGAGTAGTCTGTTGCCGCAACCCACAATCGCAAGACATCCGCGCCCAAGCTATCCACTACTTTTTGAGGAAAGACTACGTTCCCCAAAGACTTGCTCATCTTGCGGCCTTTACCATCCACCACAAAGCCATGCGTTAAAAGGGCTTTATAGGGTGGGCGGCCATCAATGGCGCAACCGGTAAGGAGAGAAGATTGAAACCATCCACGATGTTGATCGGAACCTTCAAGATACAGATCAGCAGGCTTCTGTAATCCTTCTCGGCGAGCAAGAACGCTTTCGTGCGTGGTGCCCGAATCAAACCAGACATCTAGGGTATCTGGTAACTTGCGATAGTTCGCAGCGTCCATGCCCAGCAACGCTGTTGGATCAAGATCAAACCATGCCTCAATGCCACGCTTCTCTATGCGTTTAGCAACTTCCTCTAGTAACTCTGAAGTGCGGGGATGCAAAGCACCTGTTTCTCTGTGCACGAACAAGGCCATGGGAACCCCCCAAGAGCGCTGACGTGACACGCACCAATCGGGACGATTTTCTATCATGGCAGATAGACGAGCACGACCCCAGTCTGGATAAAACTTGGTGGCAGCCACACCCTCTCGAGCCAGTTCGCGCAAGCTGGATTGTCCAGAAGAAGGCGGCCGATCCATGGCGATAAACCACTGATGCGTGGCGCGATAAATGATTGGGGTTTTATGGCGCCAGCAATGCGGATAGCTATGGTTCAGTGGTGCCTCATGAATGAGATGCATACCTTCGCGCAAAATCTCTAGAACACGGGTGTTGCCCTTCCAAACATGCAAGCCCCCCACCATCTCTTGAGAAGGCCGAAATAGGCCATCATCCATCACGGGATTATCGACAGGTAATCCATAGCGCTGCCCAACGACATAGTCATCTACCCCATGGGCTGGAGCCGTATGAACGAAACCTGTTCCTGCCTCGGTGGTCACATGCGTGCCCAGAATCAGCGGGACAACTTTGTTGGCATAAAAAGGATGCTGGAGCTTCAAGTGCTCTAGTTGCTGACCTTGGGCTTCACCCAAGATTTTTATCTCAGTGATCCCCCAGCGCACAGAGCAGCTCTCCAGAAGATCCGCAGCAAGGATCAATAAGCCTTTGCTTGACCCTATCAGAACATAATTAAATTCTGGATGCGCAGATACTGCCTCGTTTGCTGGAAGAGTCCAAGGCGTTGTGGTCCAAATAACCACTGACGGCAATTCTGTGCGGCCTTTAAGAGCGGGATAAACGGCTTGAAGCGCGACTAAATCCGTAACCTGAAAAGCGACATCAATCGCTATGGAATTGCGGTCTTCGTATTCCACCTCTGCCTCAGCCAAAGCCGAGTGACAGTCTAAGCACCAGTTCACAGGCTTTTGCCCTTGAACCAACCACCCATGATCGAGAATTTTTCCTAGCGAGCGAACAATATCCGCTTCAGTCTGAAAATCCATCGTACGATAGGGATGATCCCAATCACCTAAAATCCCAAGTCTTATAAAATCTTTAAGTTGTCGCTCAATTTGGGTAGCAGCAAATTCTCGGCATTTTTGGCGGAATTCAGCTGGCGGCAAACCTTTACCATGCGCCTTCTCCACCGCGTGCTCAATAGGTAGCCCATGGCAATCCCAACCCGGCACATAGGGGGCGTCAAAGCCTGCCAAAGTTCGGCTTTTGAGAATAATATCTTTCAAAACCTTGTTGACTGCATGGCCTATGTGAATATCACCATTGGCATAGGGAGGGCCATCATGCAAAACGAATACAGGGCGACCTTTGCAATGATCACGTAGCTTTTGATAGCGCTGTTTAGCCTGCCAATCAGCCAACCAACTAGGCTCACGTTTTGCAAGATCGGCACGCATAGGAAAAGGCGTGTCGGGTAGGTTTAGGGTGTTTTTATAGTCACTCATATTTTTTAGGTTTATATTTTTTAGATTAGGCCTTAAGCGCTAATTGGGCAAAATAAGTGCGGGCGTTTTGAGCGTCTAGCGCGATCTGATCACGCAAAGCATCTACATTTTTAAAGCTTGTTTCATCGCGAAACTTATGCAGAAGTTCTACCCAAACTCTCTGACCATATAAATCCCCTGAGAAATCGAACAGGTGGGTTTCTAGTAGTTGAATACCTTGTTCTTTCACGGCAGGGCGCGTTCCCACACTCGCAACACCATAACGTTGAATGCCATCCCGAGCTTTCAACTGCGCTGCAAAAATTCCTGTCACCGGCATTTTACGCCGGGGTAAAGGTAAGTTAGCTGTTGGAAATCCCCATAAACGTCCCACTTGATCTCCATGCGCCACCCGACCGCTAATGTGCCAAGGCTTGCCAAGTAAGCGCGACGCGCCTTCCATCTCACCGCGCGCTAAAAGCTCTCGGATCAAGCTGCTCGAAATACGATCTTCACCATCAATCACGGAAGTTTGGGATTCCACAGAAAATCCAAAATGTTTACCTTTTTCTTGCAAGAGAATGAAATCACCCGCTCGCTTTGCTCCAAAACGAAAATCATCCCCCACCAGTAACCAGCGAATATTCAGTTGCCTGACCAAAAATTCATCCACAAAGGTTTCCGGGGACTGCGCTGCAAATCGAGCATTAAAGTGACAAATATAGAGATGATCTATCCCTTCATCACTCAGCAATTCCACTTTTTCTCGCAAGCTTGTGAGTCGAGCTGGCGCATCACCTGGCCTAAAAAACTCCCTTGGGTGTGGCTCAAAACTCATAACCCCAACTGGAAGGCATAGTTTCTTTCCCGCATCCCGAAGACGCGCAAGCATAGTGAGGTGTCCACGATGAACACCATCAAAATTACCAATCGTAAGGGCAATGGGCGCTGCGGGAGATGCGGGCACCCCAAAATGCAATTGCATGTGCTGAGTAGAAATCAAAAAAATGATTATACCCGCTCACGTTCTGCTTAATGATCCTCAAACAGCTGGGTCAATTTCAACTATGGGGCTGATCAAGAATATTAATTTCTGACTTAAGCTCTTGAACTAAACGAGTTTGGTCTTGCCCGGGCCCTATATCCCACACCTCGGTCACCCCCCGCTCTTGCATCGCAGCCAAACACTCCTCCCAGCGTATGGTCTGCGCCAATTGCAAACTGAGTGCGTCTTGAACCTCACGAATAGTACGAACGGGCTCAGCAGAAATTCCAGATAAAATTTTGATGGCTGGGGGTTGTAATGAGGCAGCAATAAGTTTTTCTTTCCAAATTGGCACCGCTGCAGAAAGAAAGGACGTATGCGAGGGCACTCTCACATCAATGGCACGCGCGTTCCATGATGCTTTATCTGCTTCTTGCAAAAATAGCGCTACCGCCTCTGGCGCCCCTCCCCAAATGGTTTCAGCTTGAGAACGATGAATAGCCAGCTGAAGGCCAAGTTTCTCTAAGCATTCTTTTCGACGCACCCGCGCCTGGGGGGGCAAGCGCTCTGAAAGCAAAAACAAACAAGGGAGATGATTAGGATTGGGAAAGGCCTCATCCATCACTTGCGCCCGAGTTTTTACCAATTTCACAAGCTGACCTAAAGGAATAGAACCTGAGATAGCTTGCGCACTGAGTTCACCTACCGAGTAACCCACTACCCAATCAATCTGAGGCAATACACCTCGATAACGTAAATATCGTAGTACTTGCCAAGCCACGACCCCCAATTGAGCATTGACATTGAGCGTGCGCTGTTCTGGGGTAAGCAAAGCCCAAGCCTCATCAAACTCACCGCCCAAGGCATCACTGAAACTGCGCCAAAGCAAGCCATATTCGCCCGAATCTAAAGCATTGGGACGCAGTTCTTTAAAATCCAAACCAGCTTGCTGTCCTTGACCTGTACAAATAATCGCTAATCGTGAAAGACGCATAGATTAAGCACTTAGTTTAGGTTCTGCTAGGCGAGATAAAAATAAGGCACAAGACGCAATATCTGCGCTCCCACCTGGGCTTAAACGTCTTTCGATAAATCGCGAATGTATTTGCGTAAGAACTTGACGCCAATCTTCACGGTTCACTCCCCCTTCCCTGTGAAACGCAACAGCCTGTTGTTGCGCCCAAGCCAACCCTTTTGGACCGCCCCGCCAAAGCAAATTCGTGTCTTCCAGATTCTGAATACTCAACATTAGGCCTGCAATCAAAGCACGCTCTTCACTATACCCTCGAGCTTTTGCCTGCAAAAAAGCAGGAAGCACATATTGGGTCAGGGTCGGGAATCCGCTGGCAGCTTCTTGCAATGCTCCACCTGTGCCTAAGCGCGCGCGCAACTGTTCGCCATGATAAGAATTCGGCGCTCGGTGCTGCAAAATGGAGGGTCCCCAGCGTCTTGCGACCAAACAAGGAACATCACTCGCATCAGAAGAAATTGCGGCACTTGAGACTAATAACCCCAAATTAAAAATGGCTCCACGATAGACATTCACTCCATCTGTTGCCCGCATCATGACAGCTTCGGCGGCACGACCTATGGCCGCTAAATCTTTGAATGCAGCACCGGCTTGAGCAGCTCGAGCAAACTCATAAAACCACAAGCGAAGCGAGGAGATGGCAGCTAGAAGAAGTTGGATATCCATGTCTTCATGACTGCCAGTGTCGACAGGTGACACCAAGCCCGGTTTGGGCCAAGCCATTGCTTCTGCAGTTAAAGCAGAAATCGCCCATTCATCCAGTTGTTTCGGATCAAATGAGAACAACTTGTTGGAAGGATTTTTATCTTGAATATCAAGTGAGACTAATTTAACCGAACTGGGTAACTTACTTAGAATTCTGATGTGATTGGTTTTAGGTGTTGAAGAAAGCTGAGACACTTGCAACCATTCTTGCCAAGAAACATCACCAAACTGAGCATGTCTGAGCTCACCATCAATATGCGGACCACCTAGGGATTCTGATTGATCAGATAAATCTTGCAGTGCTTGCAGCATTCGGCGCTGAGTACTCTCTGAAGCATCGAGAGGAAAGTCAACGAGAAGATCCAGATCGCTGCGCTCGCGAATGAAAATTGATTTACCTTGATGTTGAGTCTGCCAAGCCAAAGAACCATAAATGCGTATTAGAATTCCAAAGCGTGCTTGTAATCGAGAAAGAGCCCTAAGCACATTCACCCAAGGTTCTGTCAGGTGTTCCTGCAAAGTCTGTTGTATCTCATCCAGCAACAATGCGGGGCGATGTGAAATCACATCAGATTCATTACAACTCAATGCAATACGAGATGGCTTACCCGCCCGTTCATTTGGAAGACATACTCCTAAGCGGAGAATGGAGTTAGCCACATCATCTGAAGATCTGCGCGTCACAACGGCAGCACCAGCGTGTAACCAAGATTTCACTGCCTCATGTTGTGAGGCATCAACCTTAGATAGATTGATACGCGAAGGAGAAAGCCAAACCCAATCATGGCGCTGAAACAAGGCACTCCGATCCAGAACTAAATCAGCACGGAGTTCAGTCTGAATCGGGTGCCTATTTAAATGACTGATGGCAAACATTATGCAAAGGCAATTGCCTGTTGCTTTACCCTTTGTGCTGTTGATGCTGCAAGATGACGTCCACCGCGCTCAGCACCTAGCACTGAACGCTCATCGACCGCGGAACAGTGGTCAAGCGCCGAAGCCAAGGCCTCAGTCCAATCTTGTTTATTTGTCCATTGTTCATGCACCCCGCCTAAGAGCACATAGTTTTCCGCCCCTGGTGCAAACACCGCAGACCGCTTGGCTAAGCCCTCTAAGCGCTCCAAAGGTATTTTGGTAACCCTTGCCATGGCACGCAAATCCATTACGCGTACTTGGCTGTCTGGAAGGGCGCAAATCCGATCCCCTAGCATCCCAAAAGACAGAAAACCTCCGCTTACCGCCTCTTGACGCACCAAGGTTAACAAGCGATGCCCTGATCGTCGTGCCAGATCAACGCATAAAGCAACATGCGCGAGGGTACCGTTTAATCCAAGCAACTCGTCATGACGTGACAATAACTGTCCTTGCGTCTCTGAAATCAAAATGATGGGAAGCGTTGAAGCAGTTTTTTGATCTTCAGAAATTGCTGTTAACACAGCACCTGAAAGTTTGAGCGCAACGCCTACACCAATTGGCGCGCGATCTCTGGTGCCAATTACATGCACGGGACCGCGCTGTGTTTGCGCTTTACCCACCACAAAATATCCGTTGTATTGCAATTGGTGCTGGCCTGCACCAAACAGTCGATCAGCAAAAGCTTGATCTTCTTCATTCAGCGCTTGCAAGCCCTCTTTCCATGTATCTAATGGCTTGTTTGTGTGTTGAGCATCAGCTCTCTTTAGGCTCTTCTCAAATTCTTCTGCGTTTGCGATCGTCCACTGCGGCTCATTCAGCGAGAGTCGCTTCGCTAAAATTTCGCGACCATCTTTTGTGTTGGTAAATTCTAAACAGCGGGCGAGAAGAGCGTCCTGACGCTGGCATAAATCGTTATAGGACAAAGGAGCTGCACCAGACTTGATATGTTGCTTCAACCAATCACTCGCAGCATCGCGAAAAGCAGTCAGGTCATCATCTACTAGCTTGTCCGCTTCACCTAAGGCTCGGCGCAATTTTCCCCCCGTGACCCGCCAGACCAGCGCTCTATCTTTACTATCGAATTCATCGCGGCCCATCACTGTCTCTATGACTTCAGGGCCAGACAAACTCAATCTACCTTCTTCGCTCATAAAAACGGTATGGCACAAACGCACTACAATTCCCATACCACCAAAAGCGCCACAGCTTCCACCTAGCATGACTAAAACAGGAATGCCTTCTGCGCGTACGTCCAATATTGCACGGGAAATTTCTGAGATCGCGATAATACCCGCATTGGCTTCATGCAAACGCACCCCCCCCGAATCAATCATTAACAATACTGCCGATGGTTTTTGCAGGATGGCCGCATGCAGCAAGCCAACCAATTTGGCGCCGTGTATCTCGCCAACCGAACCACCGTTGAACCTGCCTTCCTGTGCGGCGATCAGGACCTTTTGCCCCGAAAGCATTCCAGCACCAGTGACGATCCCATCGTCAAAAGCCTGCGATAGTGAAAGCTGGGCAAGATGGGGGCTCACCAAGCGCTCGGAGGGCGGGCAGAATTCTTTAAATGAATGCGGATCGAGCAGCGAATGAATTCGCTCACGAGCGCTGGCCTCAAGAAAACTATGTCGTACGCGCATCAGTTTGCACCCATCGCTGCACACCACTCCTCGTAAGCTTGCGCCATTCGTAATGCAACAACTGCAGGCGTTGCCCCTACATCATTCAATGTAAAGCTCAAACCACCCACTGCATGCCTCTCTGCAAACTGAGTTAACACGGCTTGCCAGGTTTCACTAAAACCCTCAGCTGCGGTATCAATCGTGATCAGACAAGTTTCAGCAGACACTGTGCTATCTGAAGAAACGGGTTCCACTAGAATTTCGAGGTTTCCTGAAGATACGATTCCACAAAGCACATCAGCCGAAAGTTTCTTAACCTGCAAGGCAGGAGTACTGTGCAATTGAAAGTTCAGATGTTCCATCACGCTCACCAATTGCGAAATTGAGAAGGGGGCTGATATAAGCCACCCGATGCTTTTACCAGATCTTTAATACTGCGCGCAGCTAACCAATCACGATTTGCATCTCGCAAGGAAATCCCTAAATCCTCTGGTCGCTGAATAATGCCGCGATCGCGAAGATTTTCCACAGCCCGCTTATCTCTATTCAAACCAACCGGAGTAAATCCAGCTACACCACGAATGGCTTGCTCGCGATCCGCAGCATTGTGGCAACGAGAGAGATGCGCAATCCCATCTTCGGTAATTAAATGGGTGAGATCATCTCCGTAGATCATGACGGGGGGTAAATCTAAGCCAGCGCTCTCTGCTAAGTCCCACGCATCTAAGCGTTCTACAAAGGTGGGCTGCATTTGTTCCTTAAAAGTTTCAACGGTTTGGGCAATCAGTTTTCTACCTCTAGGCATTCCACCTTCGGCTCGACTCTCAGCGCCTGCGCGCAACCAAGCCGGACTAGCATGGCGCCGACCTCTTGCATCTGCTCCCATGTTAGGCGCGCCTCCGAAGCCTGTGATGCGGCCTTTGGTAGCGGTTGAACTATTGCCTTGCAGATCAATTTGCAGGGTAGAGCCAATAAACAGATCGCAGGCATAATGTCCTGCTGCCTGACAGAAGGCACGATTAGAACGCAGGCTGCCATCTTCTCCCAAGAAAAATATATCAGGGTGAGCCGCCACATAGTCTTCCATACCCACTTCTGAACCAAAGCAATGCACTGACTCAACAAACCCTGCTTCAATCGCTGGTATTAAGGTGGGATGTGGGTTCAGCGCCCAGTGAGTGCAAATCTTCCCTTTCAAACCTAGCGATGCCGCATAAGTTGGGAGGAGTAACTCAATCGCCGCGGTGTCAAAGCCAATGCCATGATTGAGTCGGGTAATGCCATATTCCGCATACAAGCCCTTAATGGCGATCATTGCCATCAATACTTGTACCTCCGTAATTAAAGCCGGATCACGCGTAAATAAGGGTTCAACATGATGCGGGCGAGGAGCTTGCGCCACACAATGCACCCAGCTGGCCGGAATATCTACCCGTGGTAATACATCAACAATCTCATTGACCTGAGCAATGACGATACCTTGCTTAAAGGCCGTCGCTTCTACAATCGCAGGGGTATCTTCCGTATTGGGCCCTGTGTATAGATTCCCCTCACGATCAGCCATCTGCGCAGCCACTAAGGCAATTTGTGGGGTAAGGTCTACAAAGTATCGGGCAAACAATTCAAGATAGGTGTGAATTGCCCCGAGTTGGATCGTACCCTTTTCAAGAAGGCGGGCAAGGCGGCCCGCTTGCGGCCCAGAGAATGAAAAATCTAATCGATCTACTTGACCACGCTCTATGATATCGAGGTGTTCCGGAAGCGCCAGAACAGATTGAACTAAGTGAAGATTTCGAACGACTTCAGGATCCGTTTTTGCCAAGCATTCAGCAAGCCAATCTGCTTGTTTTTGGTTGTTTCCCTCAACACAAACCCGATCACCGGGTTGGATCAGCGCATTTAAGGCTTCAACCATTCGGTTTGAAGGGATATGTCGCCCATCACGGAAATAGGCGATTTTAGCGAGACGCTCCGATCTTGAAATCACTTACGTCAGCCCTCAAACCGCAGCGCCGAAAACCATATCTGGGAGACCCGTTGCTAATTGAGGGAACAGACAGAGTATCAATATGGCTAACATCATCAATCCAACGAAAGGGAGCACACCGTAGATCACTTTTCCAAGAGGAATATCGGGTGCTACGTTTCGGATCACAAAGATATTTAATCCAACAGGTGGATGAATCAGCCCCATCTCCATCACGATAGTCATCACAATCCCAAACCAGATCAGATCAAATCCAGCAGCCTTCAGTGGCGGCAATAGAATAGGCGCGGTCATCAGAATGATAGATACAGGGGGCAAGAAAAAACCCAATACCACAACGAGGAGCAATATCGTGATCAAGAGCATCCATTTAGAGAGTTGTAGCGCTACGATCCATTGAGCTGCGCTTTGAGAAATCTGCAAATAACTCATCACATAGGAATACAGCAGTGACATGCCAATGATAAACATCAGCATAGTGCTTTCCTTAAGTGTCACTTCAATAATGGGTGCCAGGTCATTGGGCCGCCATAAGCCATATACCACCGCCACCAAGCCTAATGCCAAAATTGCGCCTAGCCCTGCTGTTTCTGAGGGTGTAGCAAACCCCCCATACAACGCCACCATCACGCCCAGCAACAGCGTTACAAATGGGACTACCCTTGGCAACATGCTGGTCTTTTGTGCGAATGTGTAAGTTTGCTTATCAAGATAAGCGGATTCTTTTCCGGTCTCGTCAAACGCTCGTTTTGCTGCCGCATATTCGCGGGTAAATTTCCATGCGGTATATATGCAAAACA
>CAIVHB010000085.1 GCA_903905585.1 uncultured Ferrovum sp.
AACAGTTGCAAAGGCACGCCAGAGGCAGTGGGCACACAAAGATTGGTCACCACAATCGTGTCGTATAAAGCAGGATCGGCTAAACCAAAAACGGCATCGCGAATATCTTCAAATAACTTTCCAGTTACCAGTGTTTCAGAGTTAAAGGGCACATAACCCACACTGCGACGGGCGCCATAAAAGTGCGAGGTAAAGCTCAAGCCATAGACACAGCAAGCTGATCCAGACAGTACGGTTGCGGTTCTTCGCATCCGCAATCCCACACGCAATGATCCAAATGCAGGACACATGCTCTGGGGTTGATCGTGGGGCCCGACTGGATAATCCGCAGCATATTGCGCGAGGGTATCGCCCTTGCCTGCAGCCGTTGCCGCAGCGCGCATCCGATCCGAACCCGAGTGGCAAGCACCCTCTTCAGGCACGGCCTGAGAAACAGGAGGCAGATCTGGGTTGAAGGGTTCCATGATCGCCCCCTTAAGCCGCGTCGTAAATCACTTCAAGGGATACTTTTTCAACATGCTCCGTTCCGCGCATGTCAGCTTGTGAGGCAGGCTGAAGCACGACACCACGGCCTACTGCATCCCCCTTAAACAGTCCCAGCAAATCGTCTTGGCTCAGAGGGGTAGGACGCAGCGGAGGGGCCTCTGCAACTTGCTGAGCCAGACCTGCAAATAAGGGACCCCACTCTGTATCGGGGCGCCCAATAATTTCATAATTCGCGCTCTTACGACGAATATCTTCATTAGCAGGAATCGCGGCTAAAATCGGAATGCCAGCCGCTTCTGCAAACGCTTGCGCTTCACCTGTGCCATCATCTTTGTTGATCACGAGGCCAGCCACACCAACGTTTCCGCCTAGTTTGCGGAAATATTCCACCGCCGAGCAAACATTATTGGCAACGTAGAGCGATTGCAAATCATTAGAACCCACCACAATCACTTTCTGGCACATATCGCGGGCAATGGGTAATCCAAATCCGCCGCAAACTACATCGCCCAAAAAATCGAGCAAGACATAATCAAAGCCCCACTCATGAAAACCTAATTTCTCAAGCAGCTCAAATCCGTGGATGATTCCGCGGCCACCGCAACCGCGGCCCACTTCGGGACCGCCCAATTCCATTGCAAATACGCCATCGCGCTTAAAGCACACATCGCCGATTTCAACCGATGCACCTTCGAGTTTTTTCTTGGCTGATGTTTCAATAATGGTGGGGCAAGCACGGCCACCAAATAGCAAAGAGGTAGTGTCTGACTTAGGGTCACAACCAATCAAAAGCACTCGCTTACCTTGCTGCGCCATCATGTAAGAAAGGTTGGCGAGGGTGAAGCTCTTGCCGATACCGCCCTTTCCGTAAATCGCAATGACTTGCGTTTCACTTTTCACTTCACCCGATGAGGGCAACTCAGGATCATGCGCTGCTTCTTCACGAAGCTGCTTAGTCATTTGAATCATGGGTTGTGCTTGGGTAGGTGCATTCATTTTTAGGCTCTCCAATCAAGGATCATTTTTATGCAGCGAGGATCGCTGAACGCTTTTATATAGGCGTCGGGTGCATGACGAGCAGGCTCGCAATGCGAAATCAAACCATCAAGAGACAGGCGACCTGATTCAACCAGCGCCTTTGTTCCTGCTAAATCTTCTGGAGCCCATTCCGCCGCAACGCGAAAGCGCGCTTCACGCATAAACGCGGGGGGAAAAGCAAAGCCCACGGTACCTGTATAGAAACCCGCAAGAACAATCTCCCCCCCTTTTGCTAGGCGGGAAACTAGGGTATCGATCACCGCAGTATTTCCACTCACGTCTTGAATGATGTTGTAATTTTTACGGGCGTCTTCATCCGGTGAAATCACCGGATAACCCAGCGCACCGGTTCGGCGATCTTCTGCTGTCTCCCATACCACAGGAGCAGGACCCCCTAGCGCCAAGGTAATGCGTGCAAGAAGACGCCCGAGTACACCGTGACCGACGATTAAGTCTGGAGCCTTAAATTCCGGTGCATGCAGCGCATGATAGGCAGTCGCAGCAAGGGCAAGCAGTACACCCTGCTCGGGAACTTGCGTGTTGATTTCCGTCACGCGATCAGATTTAGAAACGAGGTGACTCGCGGCTCCTCCAAAAAGCCCGCGTACTTCACCAAAACACCGGGCACCCGGAACAAACACAAAATCGCCTACTTTGCGACCCGAGTTTGATCCTGCGTGAATAATGGTTCCTACAGACTCATAGCCTGGAACGAGAGGGTAACCCAGACCAGGAAAGGGCGGCATCTTCCCAGACCAGAGCAAACGCTCTGTGCCAGTACTGATTCCGCTATGACTGACTTCCACAACGACGTCTTGGTCATCGGGCTCGGTCAGCGGCAGACTGCGAAGCTCCAGTGTTTCAGGAGCATTCAGAACAACTGCCAGAGTATCCATCGTCTTCTCCTCGCCTCCTCCGCGAGCCCTGCTTGATTGAGTCGCCGCTTTCATTGTTGTTGTGGTCGACTCCAGCTTCTTAGTTTACCGGTCTACAACCAAGTGTCAAGCTAGATTAACAGTTAATTATTGTCTCGTTTAATTTACACATCATCATTTTTAACGAATCGCGATAATCACTGAGGTTTGAAGCGGTATGGCTGTTTTGACAAGCTGAATAGAAGTAAAACCAGCCTGAGTCAGCATGGTGTGTAATTCATCAAAAGAACGGGGGCGTCCTGAACCCATTGCGAGAAAAAACATCCCAAAATAGGCATTACCCATAGGCTCTGCACCAGGCGTCTTTGCAAGCGGTTCGGCGATCATCAAGCGCCCCCCCGGCAGTAATGCACTGAAAATTTTGGAGAACAAAGGCTGAACCACCGCATCGTCATGGTCGTGGGCTACACGCACCAGAGTAATCAGGTCGGCTCCTTGAGGTAGGATTGCGCTTCTAAAGTCGCCCGGGAAAACGCGCCATGCGCGATCCGGCATCGCCCTTTTCATGGCAAGTTCTGCGCGTTCGGTCACAGCAGGTAAATCCATGACCCATCCTTCTAAGCGGGGATGAAGCTCCATCACAGAACGTATGAAGGTTCCCTCTCCTCCTCCAATATCCAGAATCACTTGATGCCGATGAAAGGGATATGCATCTAAAACCTGATCCACAACAAAGGGTTGTGACGCGCTCATCAACTCGCTATATGAAGCCACCTCTTGAGCTTTAGGGCTTTCATGTTGAACAGGATCGGTTCCTGAATAGGCCCAATATTGCTTCAGCCTGGGTTCTGTTTCCCCTCGCAGCAAGGCGATGGGATCGACCAAATCTTGATAGAACAGGGCATGGTGGCGAACCATACCCAACACGCCGGGATTATCAAGCAAAGCCGCGCCCAAAAACCCCAATCCAAAGCCTTCCTCATGCGATTGGATTGAGCGGGTCTCCAGCAATCTTAAGCTCTCAGCCGCACGCATCAGCACTCTACATTTTTCAGGAGCGAGCCCCGTGCGGAGTGACAATTGGGTAAGCGAAAGAGGCCCATTACGAAGGGCCTCAAACACCTCTAATTGCACACAGGCCTGTAGGACTTGCGTATAGACAAAGCCCGTATTCAGGTCAAATAGAGCTTTGGCATGTCGTCTGGCAATCCATCGCGTTAAAAAAAAACGCGAAGCCCAACGCCTAAAACCTGCATCTCCGGTTAAACGATCACGAAGAGCAAGATACCGTTCGTAAAAAGGATAATTAAACAGCACAGCAGCCATACATTAGGCCGCTACTTCCCTTAATTTTTCTGGGATCAAACGCGCCGCCTCGAGTCTTAACAGGGACTGAAGACTGGTCCGCCCGGGGCAATCAGGGACCGCTTCTGCGCACTGATCCACTAAATCCCTAAAGTGGGCAATTGCGCCCTCTAGCCCAAAATCCCGAACCATACTGGGGCGATCAAGAGCCGTATCCTGTCCAACAGGTTTTCCAACGACTTCTGCGTCTCCAGCAGCATCGCAAATATCGTCGGCGACTTGGTAACAGGCACCCAGCAATTCGCCCATTCTGCGCCAAGGCCCCGTATCCTTTCCGGCAGAGGCTGCGCCAAGCTCCGCTGCACCCGCAAACAGCGCACCTGTTTTGCAGCGCTGATATTCCTCAGTATCAATCGCAGGTTCACATTCCCAAGCCTGCCCTGCAACGATTCCACCGGGCATCCCAATGGCTCGGCCCAGTGTCAAAATAAGATTGGCTAAACGATCGGGAGCGCACGCGCCGATTCGCGCCATGTGCTGAAAAGCCAGCACAATCATGGCATCTCCCGCCAATACAGCCAGTCGCTCACCAAATAAGCGATGCACTGAAGGTTTTCCACGCCGAGCGTCCGCGTCGTCAAAACACGGCAAATCGTCATGGACTAAAGAGGCGCAATGCATCAACTCAACCGCTGCAGCGGAAGCCTCAGCAAGCGTCAGATCGGTATCGCCGCATGCTCGGGCAACAGCTAAACACAACCTAGGACGAACCCGTGCACCACCGGGAAATACCGCATAACGCATGGCATCGGCTAAGCCAGGAGGAGGATGACCTGATTCCGCATAGGCCAAAGCTGCATTTAGAGCGCGTTCAACACGTGTATTGGCATCCATCTTTACCCCTCCCTGAATGGTTCTGGCGATTTTTTATGTCTATTGTTATTGTCGCCACAATGTGTCATGTACTATAGACACTTATTTGGGTTAGGGTCAATCTTTTATGTCACGTTCTCCGAACATTTTGATTGGTGCCGGTATCGGCGGATTGGCATGTGCGGCTACATTAGCAGCACGTGGGGAGCCTGTTCTGGTCTTAGAAGCGGGCGACTATCCGGGAGGCAGAATGCGGGAAACCCATCCGGGCGGCTTAAATGTCGATTCTGGCCCAACGGTTCTCACGCTCCCCAAAGTGTTTGAAGAAATATTTAGCGCCGCCGGTGAAAACCTGAAAGATCATTTGAGCTTTGATCCGCTTCAAGTTTTAGCGCGTCATGCCTGGAGTAAAAACGAGCGCCTCGATTTATTTGCCAATCATCAACAATCCAAACAAGCCATTGCGGAATTTGCCGGTGGAAGCGCAGCAGATGGGTTCGAGCAATTCCGCAAAGAGGCACGCAATCTTTACCAAGCCCTCTATCCGACTTTCATGACCGCTCAAAAACCCAGCCTATTCGGTCTGGCCAGTCAGATTGGCCCCTTCGGTGCGATGAAATTACGCGCTGGGGCGCCCTTTCAATCTCTCTGGGACGCATTAGGTCGGTATTTTCCAGACCCTCGCTTACGCCAATTGTTTGGGCGTTATGCAACCTATGTGGGCTCCTCGCCCTATCTCGCTCCTGCTGTCTTGATGTTGATCGCACAAGTCGAGATGGAAGGGGTATATGCAGTGAAGGGAGGGATGGCAGAACTTGCCCGTGCCTTAGCCGAACTGTGTCGTAGACAGGGCGTGGAATTTCGATATGGCCAACGGGTAACCCGCATCCACGCTGAGCACGGCAGGGTCAATGCGGTGGAGTGCGCAGATGGTTCCCGGTATGCAGCGCGTGCAGTGGTCTATAACGGTGAACCCGCTTTACTTGCCTCTGGAAATTTGGGCCCGGAAGTCAAGTCCGCCATTAGCAGAGAGATTTTAAACACCGAACCCTCTTTATCCGCCCTGACCTATGCGTGGTCGGCGCGCGCTAAAGATTTTCCGCTTGATTACCATACCGTGTTTTTCTCAAAAAACTATCATCAAGAATTTAAGGAAATCTGGGACGAGCGAACGCTTCCTTCAGATCCAACCATTTATATTTGTGCGCAAGATCGTGCCCCGTCTTGGGAAACATCCGCAAATTCACCTGCACGCAAAGACATGCCCGAAAGGCTTTTTGCAATCATCAATGCACCTGCTCTACGACAACCAAGAAGAAAAGATGCGTGTCCTCCAACGGCCGAAGCCATTGCCCAAACCAAAGAAGCCGCAATCCAACGCATGCAAGACTGTGGTCTGCATCTAGAAATACAACATGAGGTCTGTACCGGGCCAGCTGAATTTGCAAAGCTGTTTCCCGGGAATGGTGGCGCCATTTATGGTCAAGCTTGTCACGGATGGAATGCCCCGTTTAAACGTCCAGGCGCACGTTCATCACTTCCCGGTTTGTATCTAACCGGGGGGGGCATTCATCCTGGCCCGGGTGTCCCAATGGTGGCTTTATCAGGCCGTCTTGCCGCGCAAGCCATTCTCAGTGATCAAGGTAAAAGATAATGCTCTGTGCCTTTAATACTCCCGTCCCAGCAGACGGTTATCGTTGGTGGTATCTCGATGCCTTGAGTGATTGCGGACAACATGGCCTCACCATGATTGCTTTTGTGGGCAGTGTTTTTTCACCCTACTATGCATGGGCGCGAAAACGGACCCCGGGTCTTACTCCTCCAGAAAATTATTGTGCGATTAATGTTGCGCTCTATCAAAAAAACGCACCGCGATGGGCGCTCACTGAACGCGGGAGCGCCCAATTAAAAAGAACCGAGCGGGCGTTTCATGTGGGACCTTCTTCTCTGATGTGGAAATCAGATGGCTTACACATTGCCATTGATGAACGCTGTGCTCCCTTTCCTTTCAAGCTTAATGGAAGCATTTTGGTACAAGGCAATTTTAGAGAAGATTTTCAATATGGCCTCGATGCCCAAGATCACCACCACTGGGGGCCTATTGCATCGGTTGCCCGAGTTTCGCTTGATCTTCGCAATCCTAAAGTGAATTGGTCGGGTAATGCTTACTTTGATAGCAATGCGGGATCCGTTCCACTAGAACAAGATTTCATCAGTTGGGATTGGTCTAGAGTCGTGACACCTCAAGGCGATACCGATGTTTGGTACGACATTGATCGGCGCGATGGCGGCGCTACACTCCTAGGCGAACGATTTTTTGCCTCAGGCGCAGTAAGCTCTTTACTCCATTCGCCCACTTACCCACTCCCACGTAAAGCATTGCCTACTGGCCCAATATGGCG
This sequence comes from uncultured Ferrovum sp., assembly GCA_903905585.1. Taxonomy (GTDB): domain Bacteria; phylum Pseudomonadota; class Gammaproteobacteria; order Burkholderiales; family Ferrovaceae; genus CAIVHB01. Next base: position 6,980 of record CAIVHB010000085.1, read on the forward strand.
TGTTCCTCGCACCACACGCCTACCGCATGAAAGAACGCGCATTGTGAGAACACTTGAAGACACTCCGTTCTATACGCGCTCTATGGTGACCAGTGAACGTGAAGGGATTGCATGCGAAGGCGTGCATGAAAGCTTAGACCTAGATCGTTTTTCCTCACGATGGGTGCAGACCCTTCTACCCTTCCGAATGCCACGCATTACCCGCAAGGGATTGTGGTAACTAGAAAGGGGGATCGCTTGGCCTACGCAAGGTTTTTAAGAAATCTTCGGCCACGCTTTGATCGCGGGTGCGCTTCATGGGGGGCAGACTGCGCCAGATTCTTTTGCCATAAGGCTTAGAGATCAGGCGGGGATCACAGATCGTTAATACGCCACGATCTGTTTCATCGCGAATTAATCTTCCAGCTCCTTGTTTAAGATTGATCACGGCGAGTGGAAGTTGATGATCCATAAAACCATTTCCGCCTCGTCGCTCAATTTCTGCAATACGCGCCGCCAGTACCGGATCATCCGGAGCCGCAAAGGGGAGTTTGTCGATGATGACGAGTGAGAGCGCATCACCCTTCACGTCTACCCCTTCCCAAAAAGACTGACTGCCGAGTAAGACTGCGTTGCCAAGCGAACGAAAACGACTGAGCAATTCCCCGCGTGAAGCTTGGCCTTGCACTAAGAGAGGCAATTGAACGCCTTGCTCATCGAAGGCTTGCCGGAGAAACGCTTGCGCCTCAGAAAGTGCTCGAAGACTTGTGAATAAGAAAAACGCCCGGCCTTGGCTAGACAGTATCAGCGACAGCCCTACCTGCACGACTGCCTCGGTGTAGCCCGGCGTATTAGGCGCCGGAAGTCCATCGGGGACGAAAAGCAAAGCCTGTTCCTGATAATTAAAGGGGCTTTCCCATCGGCCTGTTTTGACTTCATCCAAGCCCATTTGAGATTGGTAATGCTGAAAATCTCCCGCTACAGATAAAGTAGCTGAGGTAAAGATCCACGCCTTATTGGGAAGCGCGAGTTGCTTGCGGAAGGGTTCTGCAACCGATAGCGGCGTGGCATTCAAATGCACCGCCGTTTGAAAAAGCTCAATCCACTTCACGCTAGGGCTATTCAATGATTCATCAGGTGGCTGGTTGCTCCATAGCGCCAGATAAGACCGCATTTCTTCTGTGCGGCTGTCGCAGAGTGCCATCCCCTCACTACGTTCTGACAGCGCTTGAAGCCACTTAGAAATTTGCTCAAGGGCCTGATCGAGTTGGGTGAGTGCGGCATTGAACGACTCCTTCTCGTTCAAGCCCTCATAGGCCTGCCTGCCTTCTCGCTCTCTAAACACCAAACGCAAGTCGCGGCTGGCTTTTTCTAAACGATCTAAGGCCGCTTCTGCTTCATCAGGAAACGCAGCAAGCGTGCGGCCCTCGGCCCGGGTATCGCGGCAGAGATCAATGATCTGAGTGGTAGAAAGCGAATGACCAAAAAACAGGCTTGCGATTTCTGGGAGCTGATGGGCCTCATCAAAGATCACCGCTTGGCAGTTAGGTAACAATTCCCCTGCCCCCTCATCTTTTAACATCACATCAGCAAAAAACAGATGGTGATTGATCACCACCACATCAGCCTGCTGCGCCCGACGGCGGGCTTCCAACACAAAACACTGACTATGAAACGCGCAGTCTTGGCCTAGGCAGTTTTCTCGGGTGGAAGTGACTTGCGACCACACCCCTGCGGTCTCAGGCACACCGGCCAATTCGGAGCGATCACCGGTCGCACTGGTTGCTGCAAAGCGCTCAATTTCCTTAAGATATTTGGCATCTTCGCGACTGGCAAAACGCCCTTCTAGGCCTGCAATTTTAAGATGATGGTGACATACATAATTCGCTCTTCCTTTAAGCAAAGCAGTCTCAACGGGAATCGCCAAAAGCTTTTTAACGGTAGGCAAATCCCGATGAAAAAGCTGGTCTTGCAAGGTACGCGTTCCGGTTGAGACGATGACCTTGCCGCCCGCTAATAAGGCAGGCACCAAGTAGGCATAAGTCTTCCCGGTGCCGGTTCCCGCTTCAACGATTAAACCCTGCTGTTGACGCATTGCAGCAAGCACCTCAGTGGCCATTTCTAATTGACCAGGTCGCGCACGAAAATCGGGTAAGCGGCTAGAAAATACCCCGCCTTCTCCTAAAATTGCATCGATATCTGAATCAATGGGCGCCAAGACCGGAGCCTGCTCTTCAGGCTGCTTTGAAGTAATACCTTCCATGTTGTTGATGATACGTGTTTTTGCTGTTTCCTGAGACGGATCCTTGGTGAAAAATCAATACGGTGCAATTCATTTCAAGCTCGGTTAAACTTATAGGATGAAATTGCGTGTCCTTTCACTATTCATCGCTCTGAGCATGTTGAACGCCGGCATTTCGAATTGTGGCGCAGCGGAATCAGAAATAAACCGTTTGCCTCAGTCGGATGTTGCGGCGCAGGATCTCAATTCCGGTCAGCCACTTAATGCTGCCGCACCCAGCTTAATGCAGTGGGCGGGTGCCAAAACGCAGGATTTGCTGGCCACTTCTCTATCACTGTTGGGCGTAAAATACCGGGTGGGCTCAAACGATCCCGGCATCGGCTTCGACTGCAGTGGTTTTGTGCAGCATGTCTACAAACAAGCGATGGGGCTTCTGCTTCCTCATAATGCTTACTCGATGAGCTTGCAGGGCAAAACCGTGGCGGTGAGCGATTTGCAGCCGGGCGATTTGGTGTTTTTCAACACCGTCCGCCGGCAGTTTTCTCATGTAGGTATTTACATTGGGGAAAATCGTTTCATCCACGCCCCCAGTCATGGCAAGGGTGTGCAAGTGGATGACATGAACGATATCTACTGGGGTCGCCGCTTCAATGGGGCCCGCCGTCTCGATCCCGACGCTGCCCCTAACCTAGCCGCTCCGTAACGTGATCACTACAGGTGAGATGCACTGAACCGGTTTAATAGGGTAGTGCAATCATGACCCTATTAACCGTAAGCGAAGCGCGTGCAGGCTATATTGATCGGCATCCATCACTTGTACTGCCTCCTTCACACTGTGTTAATTAAGTCCAAACCGCTTGATGAAGGCGGTTTTAACAAAGTGCGTCAGGCATAGATAGCTAAAAACAATCAAGACTATCCAAGGCCAGTAAATCAGCGGCAAGGGCGTAAATCCCAAAGCATGGGCAAACGGCGAATACGGTAACCACACGCCAACAGCGCAGATCATCACACTGGTAAAGATTAAAGGAGCACTGGCAATACTTTGCACAAATGGAATGCGTCCTGTTCGAATGATGTGAATAATCAGGGTTTGGCTCAGCAAGGACTCTACAAACCAACCCGTTTGAAAAAGCGAAGCCTGCTCAGGGGTATTCGCCTTAAACACAAACCACATCAATCCATAGGTCGCATAGTCAAAAATCGAGCTAATGGGGCCCAGATAAAGCATATAGCGTGTGATCGCCTGAATATCCCAACGTCGCGGGGTAGCAAAATACTCCTCATCCACGTGATCTGTCGGGATTGCCGTTTGCGAGAAGTCGTACATCAGGTTATTGGTCAGCACCTGAATCGATTGCATGGGCAAGAAAGGCAGAAAAGCACTCGCACCAATCACGCTAAACATATTTCCAAAATTAGAGCTCGCCCCCATCTTGATGTACTTAATGATGTTACCAAAGACCTTGCGGCCCTCAATCACACCCTCTTCAAGTACCATCAGGCTCTTTTCTAGCAAGATGATATCGGCAGATTCTTTTGCAATGTCTACTGCGGTATCCACTGAAATCCCTACATCTGCCGCTTTCAAGGCAGGCCCATCATTGATGCCATCCCCTAAGAATCCCACCACGTGACCCCGTAAATGAAGCGCCCCAATGACGCGCGCTTTCTGCGAAGGAGACAGTTTTGCAAAGACCGTAACCTCTTCCGCAACATGTGCGAGTGTTGCTTCATCCATTTTTTCAACTTCAGCACCCAACACAATGCGGTCAACGGATAAGCCCACTTCGCGGCATACCTTGCGGGTAATGATATCGTTATCTCCCGTAAGAATCTTGACTGACACACCATGACGCGCAAGTGCCGCAATCGCATCACGGGCGCTGTCTTTGGGGGGGTCGAGAAAAGCGATATAACCTACCAGTATGAGGTTCGACTCATCCTGAACAGAGAAATTTTGTTGATCTGCGCTCACTGTTTTATATGCAATGGCGATGACCCTGAAACCATCTTCATTCAGTTCACGCGTAATGCTTTGAAGGCTGATCAGATCCTCTTCGCTCAATGGTGTAGCGACCCCTTGCACATCACATTGCGTGCAGCAGGAAAAGACCTCCTCGACCGCCCCTTTACAAATCAAGAGGCGCGCATTTGGCCCATCAACAACCACCGACATACGGCGTCTTTGAAAGTCGAAAGGAATCTCATCGACTTTTGAATAATTGGAATGCGGGCGCAGGCGTTCATGCACATCTACAAAATCAAGGACTGCGACATCTAAAAGATTTTTGAGTCCAGATTGATAAAAGGAATTCAGATAGGCATATTCCAGCACGGTCTCATTTTCTACACCAGAAATGTCAACATGTTTTTCCAGAATGATTTTGTCTTGCGTCAGCGTGCCTGTTTTGTCCGTGCACAACACATCCATCGCTCCAAAGTTTTGAATGGAGTTAAGCCGCTTCACAATTACTTTTTTGCGCGACATAGCCAGCGCACCTTTACCCAAATTCACGGTTACGATCATGGGTAGCATCTCTGGCGTCAAGCCAACTGCGACGGCCATAGAGAACAAAAAAGCCTCCATCCAATCGTGTTTCGTCAGTCCATTGACCACGAAGACCAAAGGCACCATCACTGCCATAAAACGCAGCATCAGCCAGGTAAATTGCTGAATCCCCCGATCAAAATTGGTTAGCGTGCGTTGCCCCATCATCGCACTCGCCACTGCTCCAAAATAAGTGTGGGAACCTGTCTCTACTACCAATGCAGTGGCTGTTCCGCTGACTACATTGGTACCCATAAAACAAATATTTCCAAACTGCAGCGGATCTTGTTCAGAAGGCATTTCTGGTGTGGTGAATTTTTCAACAGGCATCGATTCGCCCGTCAAAGAAGATTGGTTCACGAAAAGATCTTTAGCAGTGATGACCCTGACATCAGCAGGGATCATATCTCCCGCTGAGAGCACAACCATATCGCCCGGCACCAATTGATCCAAAGGTACCTCACGGCGTGAGGGAGGTACCTTTGGAAGGTAAATATGAAAGGCCTGATTGACTTCAGGAGGAACACCATCGCGCTTGTCCTTTCGCAATACGGTTGCTGTGGTGCTCACCATGGCACGCAAACGCTCTGCCGCATTATTGGAACGATATTCTTGAATAAAGGACAACATGACCGATAGGGTCACCATTAAACCTATGATGGCGGCCGCTTCGATATCCCCCAAATAGGCAGAAACGCAGGAAAGACTCACCAACAGAATATTGAGTGGATTCCAGCAATGATGCATCAACTGGCCCCAAACCGTTTCTCTATGCTCTTGTGCAACTGTGTTGTGACCCACCGCCTGAAGGCGGTCCATCGCATCTCGGTCTAACAAACCAGTGTGAGAAGAGGCCATTCTGCGAAGAGCGATCTCGGGATCGCACATCGCGACTTCACGTAATTTGTTCGAACGTGAAGCAGCAGGTTTTCCAGCATTCCTTAAGCCAGGAATGAGGCCACGCAAGCGTTCGGCAAGTTGGTTCATAGAAATGAGGACTGAAGCCATAAGACACTCCCGCACCGAGGTAAGATCTTGGCTGCTGATTTCCGAACAGTGGCTATATTTCTGTTTTGAAACGCATCGGCAAAAGCAGAAACAAATCAAGCGTTCTTCCGCGCACACGGCGGAAGGAAGGTCACCTCTTGGGGACAATACCTAACGGCGCGGGCGCGACCGGATTTCGACAACTAGGGGTACTGTCCAAGGTGGGCTCTAAGGTTATAAAGATGTGGCGAGATTAGTCCTCATGCTGCACCGTGTCAACGCCACAGCATGAGATTTTTATTCCAGTCAGTCTTGCCGCTAAGCCACAGCGGGCAGGGTCTCGAAAACAATCACCCCATTTCGGCAATCAACGCGTACGGTATCTTTCGGAGCCAATGTGCCGTCTAACAATTTTCTAGAAAGTGGATTTTCAACCTGCGATTGCAGTGCACGTTTCAGAGGACGCGCACCAAAAGTAGGATCAAAACCTGCTGCCGCAATTTCATTTAAGGCCGCTTCTGTGACGTCTAACTGAATATCTTGTGCTGCCAAACGCTGAGCCAGTCGCTGAACCTGAATGCCTGCAATGGCTTTCACATTCGCATCATCTAGCGCATGAAAAACCACCACTTCATCAATACGATTCACAAACTCTGGCCTGAAGAAGGTTTTCACTTCAGACATCACCGCAATCTTCACCAAATTGTATTCGTCACCCGCCATGTTCTGAATGATGCTAGACCCAAGATTAGAGGTCATCACAATCACGGTGTTGCGAAAATCGACAGTACGGCCTTGGCCATCAGTCATGCGACCATCATCTAATACTTGTAGCAAGACATTGAAGACATCAGGATGCGCCTTCTCAACCTCATCCAACAAAATCACCGCATAAGGCTTGCGGCGCACTGCTTCTGTCAAATAGCCCCCTTCCTCATATCCCACATATCCGGGAGGAGCGCCAATCAAGCGCGCCACTGAATGCTTCTCCATGAACTCTGACATATCGATACGAATGAGATGATCTTCACTATCGAATAAAAAACCTGCCAGCGCTTTGCACAGCTCAGTTTTACCTACCCCCGTTGGGCCTAAGAACATGAAAGAACCATAGGGCTTATTGGGGTCGGCCAATCCCGCACGTGAGCGGCGAATTGCATCAGAGACCAGCCTCACTGCCTCATCCTGACCAATCACGCGCTGATGCAAAGCATCTTCCATGGCTAAGAGTTTTTGGCGTTCGCCCTGCATTAAGCGCGATACGGGAATACCGGTGGCCCGCGCCACCACCTCAGCGATCTCCTCTGCACCGACTTGGGTGCGCAGAAGTTTAGGTTTAGTCGCCACAGGATCACTCTGTTGTGAACGCTTTAGCTGCTCTTCTAACTGTGGCAAGCGCCCGTATTTGATTTCTGAGGCCCGCTGTAAATCCCCGCGACGTTGAGCAGCTTCCATTTCTGCTTTTAATTTATCGAGCTCTTCCTTAACAGCTTGGTTACCTTGAACCGCTGCCTTCTCACTGCGCCAAACTTCTTCCAGATCCGAGTACTCGCGATCTAGGCGCAAAATTTCTTCTTCCAACAGTGCCAGTCTTTTTTGTGAGGCCTCATCGGTCTCGCGTTTCACCGCCTCGCGTTCTATCTTTAACTGAATCAAACGACGATCTAGCTTATCCATGACCTCTGGTTTGGAGTCGATCTCCATCTTGATACGCGCTGCGGCCTCATCAATCAGGTCAATTGCCTTATCGGGCAGGAAGCGATCGGTGATGTAGCGATGCGACAGCTCAGCAGCCGCCACAATCGCAGGATCCGTAATATCAACACCATGGTGCACTTCGTATTTTTCCTGCAATCCCCGCAAGATGGCGATCGTACTTTCGACCGTAGGCTCACCCACTAATACCTTCTGGAAACGGCGCTCAAGCGCTGCATCTTTCTCAACATATTTGCGGTATTCATCCAGTGTGGTTGCCCCAACGCAATGCAACTCACCCCGAGCAAGCGCAGGTTTTAACATATTGCCAGCGTCCATCGCCCCCTCGGCTTTGCCCGCGCCCACCATGGTATGAAGCTCATCGATAAAGACAATGGTTTGCCCCTCATCTTGTGAGAGTTCTTTCAATACCGCCTTAAGCCGTTCTTCAAATTCCCCACGATACTTTGCACCGGCCAGCAAAGAGGCCATATCTAAAGACAAAACCCGCTTGCCCTTCAGTGACTCAGGAACCTCGTCGTTGATAATCCGTTGCGCTAAGCCTTCTACAATCGCAGTTTTACCCACCCCTGGCTCACCGATCAGTACAGGATTATTTTTGCTACGGCGTTGCAGAATCTGAATGACACGTCTAATTTCATCATCACGACCAATGACAGGATCAAGCTTGCCTTTACGTGCCAGTTCAGTCAGATCAACCGTGTATTTATTCAGCGCTTCGCGTTGGCCTTCTGCACCTTGCTCGTTCACCGCTTGATTTCCGCGAACACTATTAATGGCAGAGAGAATGGCCTGGCTATGCCCACCGTACTGGCGCAATAACCGACCTGCCTCACCTTTATCTTGATTCAGTGCAATCAAAAACATCTCTGAAGCAATGAATTGATCGCCGCGTGACTGCGCTTCTTTATCCGCAAGATTCAATAGATTATTGAGATCTCGAGACACGTTGATTTCACCACCATTTCCGTCAATTTTAGGAAGCCGATCCATCGCTTGCACCAGTGCCGCTCTGAGAGGAGGAACAGCTACCCCAGCCTTAGATAGCAAAGGGGATAGGCTATCCTCACCCTCAATCATTGCCATTAAAAGGTGAGCGGGTTCTATCGCACCATTAGATCGGCCCGCTGCAAAACTTTGTGCATCTGCAAAAGCCTGCTGGAATCGTGTTGTTAATTTATCGAAGCGCATAATATTAAAGCCTTATAGTAATGACTCGTATGTTCTGCAAATGGGGGAGCGCAGACCAGAAATCAAGTGATAGGGCCAGTGTGTCTGATACCAAGGCTAGCGCTCTTTGCGCTATATCAACATCCTGCGTAACAATATTGCCTGCTGTGAACCCCTCTCTGAAGTTATACTTGCCGCATTAAACATCAATGTTTATAAATTGGAATTTTTCATGTTGAGCTGGTCAATGAAACCCTTTGCACATCCCGCACAGGGCGTTCGCACACGCCCTATGGCACATCGCTTTATGTACAGCCTCGTGATGATGGCAAGTGTGTTGCTGTCGGCCTGCGCCACTGTTCCTGGCCCTGCCGACCCTAGAGACCCCTTTCAATCCACCAATCGGGCTGTCTTCAAATTTAACGAAGCTTTAGACGACGTTGCCGTCAAACCCGCAGCACAGGCCTATCGCTTCATTACCCCGCAATTTGTGAGAATAGGTATTCATAACTTTTTCTCAAACCTGAATGAAATTACCGTGGTAGTGAACGATGTATTGCAAGGCAAAGCCAGCCAAGGTGGAAAAGACGCCTTACGCTTCACCATGAATACCACCGTGGGTTTATTGGGCTTTATCGATGTTGCTTCCCATGCTGGGCTAGAAAAGCACCATGAGGACTTTGGTTTAACGCTGGGTCATTGGGGCGCAGAATCCGGGCCCTACCTTGTCTTACCTCTCCTAGGCCCAAGCACGGTGCGAGATACGGTGGGACTCATTCCCAATACAGCAACGGGCCCCTATACCCTGATGCATCACGTCTCCCCCACCCATCGCTATGAAGGCTTTGCGCTCGAAACCATTCAGTTTCGCGAAGCCTTGCTGAACGATGAAGATCTCATTGATGATGTCGCCTTGAGCTCCGATCACTACAACTTAATCCGCGATGCATGGTTACAGCGCCGCCGAAATCAAGTCTATGACGGCAATCCCCCCGCCGACCCTTACGATCTGCCTGACGACGCCCCAGCTGCCTCTCCTAAAAAATAAAGCGGTGCGCTTAAAATGTAAACTAAGATTCTAGTCGATGATGATTGCAGCCAGCACCCGCCTGCCTTCGCCCGCCAGAACATTAAAGGTACGGCACGCCGCCTGAGTATCCATGACCTCAAAGCCCGTTCGCGCTTCCCCAAAGGCCCTCACTAAACGAGGATGCGGGAAGCGGAACACTTTGCCTGATCCAAACAAAATCAACTCAGGCTTATGCTCTAACAGCGCGCTAAAATGCTGCGCTTCCAATCGCTCAAACTGAACCGGCCATGCCTCTGGGGCCCGATCAGGCAGCAATATCAGACTCTCTTGATGGCGCTGAGCATTGATCTCAACCCCAGTCTTGTCATAGCCAGTAAAGGTAAACGCCACGCCAGCAGCAGATAAAGTAAATTTCATAATTAAGATTGAGTATGCGTATAGCCCTAGGGGGCAAAGAGTACTTTCTGATAAGATTGTAGGCTTGCTTTCGACCAGAATGTTCAAAAGAGATGTCTGAATTTCCTCGTATCAAACGTTTACCACCTTACGTTTTTAATATCACCGGCGAATTAAAAGCTGCTGCGCGCAAACGCGGCGAGGATATTATTGACTTTGGCATGGGTAACCCAGATCAACCCACACCTCAACATATTGTGGATAAATTGGTAGAAGCCGCCCAACGCAATGATACCCACGGGTACTCCTTGTCTAAGGGCATCCCGCGCGTTCGCAAAGCCATTTGCAACTGGTACAAAACCCGCTTCAATGTTGACCTCAACCCCGACACCGAGGCTATTTTTACCATTGGCTCCAAAGAAGGCATTGCGCATCTGATGACCGCCGTGCTCGACACCGGAGATATCGTTTTAGCGCCCAACCCCAGTTACCCCATCCATATCTATGGTCCCGTCATCGCAGGCGCGGATATTCGCCATATCCCCATGCTGCCCGATGTGGATTTTTTTGATGAACTCGAAAAAGCCATCAAAGGTTCGTACCCCAAACCTAAATTACTGATCCTTTGCTTTCCCAGTAACCCCACCACTCAATGTGTAGAGTTGGAATTCTTTGAGCGCGTGATTGCTCTGGCCAAAGAATATGGGATTTATGTTGTGCATGATCTGGCGTATGCCGACATCGTATTCGATGGCTATCGCGCCCCATCCATCATGGAGGTCCCCGGCGCCAAAGATGTGGCCGTTGAATTCTTCACTATGAGTAAGAGCTACAGCATGGCAGGCTGGAGAGCAGGCTTTATGGTGGGCAACCCCGAGTTGGTCGCCGCCCTAGCACGCATCAAGAGCTATCACGATTACGGCACCTTCACCCCCATTCAGGTTGCAACGATTGTGGCCTTGGAAGGGCCACAAGACTGCGTGGAAGAAATCCGAGCAACCTATCAGCGCCGTCGCGATGTGATGGTTCAGGGCTTGCATTCCATTCACTGGATGGTCGATAACCCCAAGGCCAGCATGTATGTGTGGGCCCGAATTCCTGAGCACTATCGAAAAATGGGGTCATTAGAATTCTCAAAACACGTCCTGGCAGAAGCCAAGACTGCAGTTTCGCCTGGTATTGGTTTTGGTGAATATGGCGATACCCATGTTCGATTCTCATTAATTGAAAACGAAGCGCGCACGCGACAAGCTATTCGTGGACTGCGCGATATGTTCCGCAAGGATGGAGTGCTATGAACCCGATGCGCATCGGCCTCTTAGGCCTGGGCACCGCTGGCGGCGGAACCTACCAAATTCTGCTCCGTAATCGCGAAGAAATCGCCCGTCGTGCCGGGCGCGAGATTCACGTGGTGACTGCCGCAGTTCGCGACCTCGATAAAGCCAAAGCAAAATTTGGTTTTAATATACGCCTCACCACGGATACACAATCCGTTGTAGACGCAACAGATGTAGATATCGTCGTGGAGCTGATGGGTGGAATTGAACCTGCCCGCAGCCTGATTTTATCGGCGATCCGCAAAGGCAAGCATGTAGTCACCGCCAACAAAGCACTCTTGGCTTTGCACGGCAATGAGATTTTTGCTGAAGCCCAGAAACAGGGCGTCATGGTTGCGTTTGAAGCCGCTGTCGCAGGCGGCATCCCCATCATCAAAGCCTTGCGTGAAGGCCTCACTGCTAACCGTATTCAATGGGTGGCCGGCATCATCAACGGCACCAGTAATTTTATTTTGACTCGCATGCGCGATGAAGGTGCCAGCTTCAAGGACGCGCTCGCTGAAGCCCAACAATTAGGCTATGCCGAAGCGGACCCCACCTTCGATATTGAAGGGATCGATGCCGCCCACAAGCTCACCATCATGGCGGCCATTGCCTTTGGCGTGCCTATGAAATTTGATCAGGCCTATACCGAAGGCATTTCCAAGCTCACTGCAGCCGATATTCAATACGCTGAAGAATTCGGTTATCGCATCAAACTGCTCGGTATTTGTCGCAGAACCGAGCATGGCTTTGAGCTCCGTGTACACCCCACCCTGATTCCTGAGCGCCAACTGATTGCCAATGTAGATGGCGTGATGAATGCCATTCTGGTTCGGGGAGACGCCGTAGGCTCCACGCTGTATTACGGAGCAGGCGCAGGTGCTGAACCCACGGGTTCAGCCGTGGTGGCCGATCTGGTTGATGTCACGCGCATGCATACCGCTGACCCCGATCATCGCGTACCGCATTTGGCCTTCCAACCCGATCGTTTATCCGATCTCAACGTCATTCCGATTGAAGGGGTGGTAACCTCTTATTATCTTCGTTTGCGTGCGCTAGACCGCCCAGGTGTGCTGGCTGATGTCACGCGCATTTTGGCTGATCATGGCATTTCTATTGAAGCCATGTTGCAACGTGAACCCGCAGCGGGCGAGGAACAAGTCGATGTAATTTTCCTCACCCACAGAACCATTGAATCATCGATGAATGCGGCCATCGCCAAAATAGAAGCGCTATCGAGTATTGCGGGGCCTGCGGTGCGTATCCGTATGGAATCGCTTGCTTCCTAAACCAAAATAATTTTCTTACTGAACCTATGCGTTATTCCGGCCTAATCGAAAAATACCGTGACCGTCTTCCAGTCACTGACACGACCCCCATCATCTCCTTGGCTGAAGGGAATACCCCGCTGATCGAGCTGGTCAACCTTCCTAAGATCTTAGGGCACGAAGTCAACATCTATGCGAAGTTTGAGGGCCTCAACCCCACTGGATCGTTTAAAGACCGTGGGATGACGATGGCTGTTACCAAGGCGGTAGAAGCCGGCTCTAAAGCCATTATCTGTGCCTCTACGGGGAATACCTCTGCCGCAGCCGCTGCCTATGCAGCCCGCGCCAACATCGGCTGTTTTGTGCTGATCCCTGAAGGCAAGATTGCGCTAGGGAAATTGGCTCAAGCCATGATGCACGGTTCTACCGTGATTCAAATTCAAGGCAATTTCGATGACGGCATGCGCTTGGTGCAAGAGCTTGCCAATGATATGCCGGTAGCCTTGGTTAATTCCGTGAACCCCTATCGCTTGCAAGGTCAAAAAACCATTGCCTTTGAGGTCATTGAAGCCTTGGGCGATGCGCCTGATTATCATGTGCTACCCGTTGGCAACGCCGGTAACATCAGCGCGCATTGGATGGGTTATAGCGAATCAGTTTGCAAAGAAACCGAAGCATGCGGCCTATGTCATGGGCAATGTCCTTATCACCCCAAAGCACCCCGTGCCACCAAGCGCCCCATCATGGTAGGCAATCAAGCTGCGGGCTCCGCACCTTTCTTGCGTGGCGAGATGGTCAAAAGCCCCGAAACCATTGCAACCGCCATTCGAATTGGCCACCCCATGTCATGGAATCTGGCCTGGGCAGCGGTGCGTGAATCGGGCGGTTGGTTTAACGAATGTACAGACGATGAAATTCTAGCGGCACAGATGCTCTTAGCCAAACACGAAGGCGTGTTCTGTGAGCCCTCTTCTGCCACTGGTTTTGCAGGTTTAATCAAAGATCTCACCGCAGGGCGTATCAAAGCAGGAAGCACGATCGTGTGTACCCTTACCGGGCATGGTTTAAAAGACCCCGACACCGCCATCGCGCAAAGTAGTCAACCTCATTTAGTTGCCGCAGATCGTGGAGCGATTGGGGAATTGATTAGCCGTTTTCTTTAAATTTTTTGGGTGATCGATGCTGACTCGATCAGCACAACCCGTTTGAATAAGGTCTTAAGACTATGGAAATTATCCGTATCGCCGAAACCGGCGGAAAAATCGTCCACGCTGAAATGCTGGCCCGCGCTGAAACTGTGCACCGTCAATTGCGCCCCCAAATTCCCGAGAACTATGCAGGTCGCATGGCAGAAGTGTTTGCGGCCGGTGCTGAAATGGTGGTGTGTTTGAATGAAGGCGAAGTCGCCGGCGTATTGGTGTTCCGCGTAACACTCGACACCATGACCGGCAAGTTCCTCTACATCAACGACCTCGTTGCAGACTCCACGGGCCGCGGCAAAGGTGTGGGCAAAGCCTTGATGGATTTTGCAGTGGCTGAAGCCGGCTCACGCCAATGTGCTGCGGTTCAGTTGAGCTCTGGCACCCAACGCGAACAAGCCCATCGCTTTTACTTCCGCGAAGGCTTTACCATCAAAGCCTTCTCCTTCTCCCGCGCGCCTTAATTTTAAATTCGCTCAACGGGGTGGGAAGAGGCTACTCGGATCCAGCGGCTTGCCCTGTTGGCGAAGTTCGAAATGCAGGGCAAGGTCGCTACCGTCGGCGTGACCGGTCTCAGCGATCTTTTGGCCTTTTTCGATTTTCTGCCCTTCTTTCACCAAAACCTTACTGTTGTTGGCGTAGACCGAAATAAAACCCTGATCGTGCTTGATCACCACCATCTGGCCATAGCCTCGTAAGCTGCTACCCAAATAGCTTGCCATCCCACTGGCTACCGCTTTCACGGGTTGCCCAGCAGGGCCAGAGAAATCTACCCCCTTACGCGCATCACTAAAAGGCAACGCGATCGGTAAATCAGTGGGCCAAGTCCAGTTAACGGGGAGGGCGGGCAAGGTACTCTTGGTGGGATAGGGAATATCAGAACGGTTAGAAGGCGCAGCCAAGTTCTGATCCTCAGCTACTTGACCTCTCTCATCCAAAATCACTCTTTGATGCAGAGGTACAGATCGAACGGGCTCGCCATCGCCTTTAAGTGGCGAGGACACTGCCGCTTCTTGAAGCGCTTCCTTTGGTTTGTCTGCTTCAGGGGCTTGCATGCCAGTTGCAGGGGCGGTGTCCTGAGCTTGGCGGGGAGGCGCTTTTACACTGGTTTTTTCTTTAGGTAAGGCAATGGATTGGTCTTGGATGGGTGCAGGAGTGATTGGCTCCGTTTCACACCCAGTCAGTATTAAGCTCACTACACAGCAAGCAGCAAATGGGCCGTACGAGAACTGAGATAACCAGCGACGCGCTGCCTTGAGACTCAAGTTAGCACCATTCAAATAGCAAGAAAGCATTAGGCTAAGCGCTCTAACAGAGGAACAAACTTCACAGGCTCAAGCGTGCGTTCAGCAAAGCCCTCTTCCAGACGCTCGATGACACGCAAATGCTGATTCTCACCTACCCCCACTGGAATCACTAATCGACCTCCCACCGCCAGTTGCTCCTGAAGACGCGGCGGCACGGAGGGCGCAGCGGCCGCAACAATAATGCCATCGAAAGGAGCGACTTCTGCCAAACCCAAATAACCATCGGCATGCGCCACACGCAGATTGTGAATACGAAGGCTCCAAATTCGCGCGCGCACTTTATCCAGTAGCTGAGAAATTCTCTCCACTGAAAAAACTTCCTTAGCCACTTGGCTCAGCACAGCAGCTTGGTAACCGCACCCTGTTCCGACTTCAAGGACTCGACCCAGGGGCTTTCCTGCCCGCAAAGTCTCAATCATTTTTGCAACAATGTAGGGGCTAGAGATTGTCTGCCCATGACCAATCGGTAAAGCATCATCTTCGTACGCTCGATGGGCCAGTGCATCATCGATAAACAAGTGACGAGGAATCGCAGCAATGGCAGAAAGCACCACTTCATCTTTTATACCTTGCTGACGCAACCGTTCGATCATGCGCGTTCGAGTACGCTCAGAGGTCATGCCACTCCCGCGTGCGGCTTGGGTGTTCATCACCACCTAAATAGCTCCCTGATCCATCATCCAACCCCGCACGTCATCCAATTGGGCATAGCTGGTCAAATCCATTTGTAAAGGGGTAATGGCAGCATAGCCCTGCTTCACTGCAAAAAAATCAGTGCCCTCGCCTGCATCTTGCGCACTTCCCGCCGGGCCCACCCAGTACACTTTTTCACCGCGTGGGTTAGTTGCAGGAATCACGGGTTCCGCTTTATGTCTTTTGCCTAAGCGGGTAACTTGAATACCTTTAACCTCCGCATAGCTACAATCAGGTACATTCAAATTCAACAGATAGGGTTTACGCAAAGGCTGAGCTTGATGTCGGGCAATGAGATCGAGAACCAGTTGGCCGGCTGTTGCAAAATTCAATCCCTTATCTACTGC
The DNA here is from genome assembly GCA_903905585.1 of uncultured Ferrovum sp. Taxonomy (GTDB): domain Bacteria; phylum Pseudomonadota; class Gammaproteobacteria; order Burkholderiales; family Ferrovaceae; genus CAIVHB01. The sequence goes on from CAIVHB010000085.1 coordinate 23,184, forward strand.
CAAACTCACTGCGATAGAAGGAATCCCGAGCAAGAACCCTTCGGTTGCCGCTGCCACAGTGCCTGAGTACACCGTGTCATCGCCCATATTGGCACCATGGTTAATTCCGGAAATCACCATATCCGGAAGCTTGTCTAGAATTCCCGTCACAGCCAAATGCACGCAATCCGTGGGCGTGCCATTCACATAGTGAAAACCATTGTGAGCACGCCTCACCATCAGGGGGCGATCAAGCGTAAGCGAATTACTCGCCCCACTTCTTTCCGCATCAGGGGCAACAACTGTGACCTCTGCAACTTTCGAAACTGCCTCAAATAACGCCACGATGCCTGGCGCGAAATAACCATCATCGTTACTTAAAAGAATATGCATGAACTGCCTTTAACGTTTGCGGGTGGGCGGAAGATCCGTGCACGCCCCATAGAATACCTCTGCTGCAAGCCCAATAGACTCGCCTAGGGTTGGGTGAGGATGAATCGTATGACCGATGTCATGGGCATCTGCTCCCATTTCAATCGCTAAGCACACCTCACCGATTAAATCGCCCGCATGAGTGCCTACAATTCCTCCTCCAATAATGCGGCCCGTGGCTTCATCGAACAAAAGTTTCGTAAAGCCTTCATCACGACCATTCGCAATCGCGCGCCCTGAAGCGGCCCAAGGAAACACTGACTTACCAAATTTTTGACCGCTGGCCTTGGCTTGCTCTTCGGTCACGCCCGCCCATGCCACCTCGGGATCAGTGTAGGCCACAGAGGGAATTTGTCGTGCATCGAAGAAGGCTTTATGACCCGCCACCACCTCGGCGGCCACATGGCCTTCATGAACGGCTTTGTGCGCCAGCATGGGCTGTCCCACCAAATCACCAATCGCAAAAATATGCTGAACAGGGGTGCGCATCTGACGATCGACTCGGATGAATCCACGCTCATCGACTTGAAGCCCAGCAGCTTCAGCTTGCAGTAATTTTCCGTTGGGCGTGCGGCCAACTGCCACAAGTACCAGATCATAAACTTGAGGTTTATCCGGTGCGCCCTCTCCCTCGAACTGCACTTCAATCCCTTTCTTAGTGGCTTTAGCGCCCACTGTTTTGGTCTTCAGCATCACGTGATCAAAGCGCGGCGCATTGCGTTTTTCCCAGACTTTAACGAGATCACGATCAGCGCCCGTCATCAGGGTTTCTTGCATTTCCACTACATCAATCCGTGCACCTAAGGTGGAATATACGGTAGCCATTTCCAGACCAATAATACCGCCACCAATTACCAGCATTCGCTTGGGAATAAAAGGCAACTCAAGTGCACCCGTGGAATCCACAATACGCGGATCATCCGGCATGAAAGGCAAACGCACAGGGGTGGAACCCGTTGCGATAATGGCCTTCTCAAATTGAATATCTTCAGTTAAGCCTTCTGCGCTGGTCACTTTCAAGGTATGGGTGCCCGTGAACACCGCT
>CAIVHB010000086.1 GCA_903905585.1 uncultured Ferrovum sp.
GATTCACCGGCGCACTGGTACCAGGCGGGCCAAATTGCGTTTCGCGAGGGGGATTTTGTGAGTGCCTGCACCTATGTGCGCCGGGGCATTGCGGCCAACCCTTACATTGCAGAGGGGCTCACCGGCCGCACAAAAATTAACGAGCATCTGTACTGGCATGCCAGCAACCGCAATGGCCCGGACTGGGCAACAGACTACCTGAGCACACCAGTGTGTAACTGGACACAGCAAGAAATCGACTTTATTGACTGGGTGTTTAACTCAAGCGCCGTGCTGCGGGAGCGGGCCAGCCTGATGGAGCAGCATGAAGGGCTGACCTACGAGCGCGACGCTGTGCGCCGGGAGCCTTTTGCCCTGCGCAACTCTTACTTCGTCAACGAGTTGACCGATGACTTGTCCATAGCGATGGCGATAAGGATTCAAAACCGCTATGGCGTTGAAATCTGGCCATGGGAGCGTGCGGGACTTGACGCGCGTTTTTCTCGACCGATCTAAATCAACCAAGGTCTGACCACTTGCGCCAATTCTCTCAAAAAATAATTGTTCAGTAATAACTTTTGCTGCCAGTTGGGATACGGGCGATAGATAGGCATTGCTGGGTAATCTACTGTTTTATCAAACGGCACATTGAATTGCCGTCCTGTAAAGTCGTAAATTACCCAATTGTCTGCCTGCTGGATCTGTAGAACAGTATTGTGCGACACGCCGTCACGGGTGCCCACCAGGTCAACTAAACGTGTGCTATACCCTAGCTGCCCGACCATCACGGCCACCACGATGGCACCTTCGTCGCACCACAACCAGTCACCCGGTCGGTTGACCAAAGTCCGAAACGATGCACCTGCAGCGCTGTTTGGTGAACCGCTGGGCGCTTGGATTTTGTGATCTATTACAAACTTGAACACCTGTTCTGGGCTGGTCAGGTGGTTTTCTTGAATCACCTTGTACGCGAAAGCGTTATCGCTGATTTTGTATCCGACAAGCCAAAAAACGGCAGCGCAGCTCACAAGGACCAAGAAATACTTCAATAGTTTCATTGGGCAGAAATCCCACTCAATGCAACAAGGTATTGGTCAATCACCAATTGCTCGTCAAATTCAAGTTCCATTTTCTTTCGACCATATGCACCCATCTCCAAGCGTTGATCTACCGATAATCCTAGCATTTTTTCCATCTTGTCTGCCAAGTCAGTCGCATTGCGTACCTTGCACAAGAACCCGTTATGACCATCATCCACCACCTCGCGGCAGCCCACGGCATCGGTGGTGACTATCGGGCGGCCCATGGCCGCAGCCTCAAGCAATGTTCGCGGCGTTCCTTCTCTGTAGGATGGCAACACCACACAGTCAGCATCGGCAATGTGTGGCCGTACATCATCACTCACACCAAGGTAATTCACATGCCCCTGCCGGACCCATTCCTTCATTTGTTCACTGGAAATAGCTGCCGGGTTTTGCACGTCTAAAAACCCCAGCAAACAACACTCCACCTGCGGCCAACGTGTGCGTAGTATTTGCGCGGCCTCCACATATTCCAATAAACCCTTGTCACGTAACATGCGTGCTATCAAAAGAAAGCGAAAGCCGAGTGCACCGTCCACACGCAAGGGCATTGGTACAAATCGAATCAAATCTATACCTGATCCAGGTATCAAGCCGGTGACTTGCGCGCGCACCAAACCGCTAGCGATAAACAAATCCCGGTCGTCAGCATTTTGAAAAAAAACCTTGGTCGATTTTCTCAAGGCCACACGGTATAGAACCCGCACCAGCTTGACCAGCCACCCGTCATGAATAAACACTGCCCCAAGCCCCGCAATGTTGTTGATGACTTTCACGCCCAGCAAGTGCGCTGCCAAAGAGCCATATACATTGGGCTTGACTGTGTAGCCCAAATAGACATCTGGCCGCTCACGCAAAAACAACTTTAGAAACCGCCAAAACAGCAAAACATCCCGCACTGGATGCGTCCCCTGGTTGTCCATTGGCATTGGCACAAATCGGCATCCTAGGCCCCTCAACTGGGAAGCGTAATCATCTTGTGGTGCAACGGCCACTACCTCATGTCCATGGGCCACCAAGGCTCGGATCAAGCCAGCACGAAAATTGACCAGATTCCACGCAGTGTTGAGCCCAATGATGACTTTCATGATTTTCCAGGGCTAAGGCGGACTACAAGCATTCTGACAAAGACAAAAAATAGTGCCAGATTCAGCACCAACCAACAACATGCTGCGCCCCAAAGCATGGCACGCAGCGTTTTGTAATAAAACGAATCTGCGTGGGTCGTCACCATCAGCCAGTGCGGCTGCACGCCAAAGGCCAGCATAACGGCCTGACGCAGGCTTTTAGAAAAGCCCCAACCCTGCATTGTGCGGTCCCAAGTCTCAACCTCTAAGAAGTTTGTTCCTCGACGCCACAGGATCGTGCCCATTTGTGCGGGCGCATAACCTGCATATTTAACAACGTCAAAAGAGCCCGAAGCAGTGCCTATTTTTCTATATGTCAACGCGTCAAAGATCGAAGTCTGGCGTATCTGAAATAAGCTCAATGGCGTGCCAGCTACATCCACAATCTCAACACGATTGAAAGGATCCAGCCACTGCCAACGCCCGTTGGCTTTGTTCAAATACTCTACGGTAGTGTGATTGAATAAGCTCACCTCACGCGCCTGAAAGCCAAGATAATTGGCATAAAACAAAAACGACTTACTGAAGTCTGAGCAAAATCCCATACCTCTTCGAGTGTCAAAAACGGTTTTCCCCAATGTTTCCAGACCGCAAACGCTGCCATCAGGTGTGCCTAAAACTTCTGTAATTGCCAGCGCCAGTGATCGTTCATCACCCTTGTCTGATGAAAGCAATCTCACACTCTCCGGATGCAGGTAATCTACATACGCTTGGGTTGAGGCATCTTTCTTAAAAGCATCACTCAGCTTTCGATTGATTGCAGTTTCATTGCTAAGCCTGACACCCGTCAGAATTTCCGAAAAAACAAATCACGCAAGTAGATGCGTTGGCTGGTTCCTTGGCCCATCAACCAATAAATAACAAACCCATTGCCGACTAGTACAAACAACACCACAAACGCTATGTACAGCCAAGTTCTGTGATTTATTGCCACAGCCAAACCCAGGGATAAAACTGGTATGGCAACCAGGCAGCAGCAGATTCCGCATATAAAAGCCAAATAAAATGAATAGCCGCGCAGTATGCCACCACGGTATAAACCCACACCGCATTTTTGTCATCTCGCTGCCCCAGTGCATTGGGTAAACGTGACAGCACAAATAATTGCAGCGGTATCCAATACAACGCTACCCTATCGACCGCTGTGGATGAGGGCGAAACTTTGAGCAAAACCAAGAATAGCAATGCAGTCCAAGCCATCGATGTCCAAAAAGCTCGCTCATTGGGAGATAGTTGAAACCGTTTTCTGAAAATTAAAAACAAGGCTGCTGGCACCGCATTCATCGCGACTCTAATTGCTGCACCCGATGATTGATACTCAGATTCAATGTAACCGGACACCAACGAATCTATCGACTCCTGCAATAGCAACACAAACAAAACGATGCCTGTCACAGCCACCCAGAGCAGTGTAAAAAGACGTCGCCGGGAGTCTGCCAGCACCGCCAGCGGTATCAATATGAGCGCAGATTTATGAAAAACCGCAGCCAAAACAATCCAAAGCACGAAGCGCAAAACACGGCCTTGGCCCAAGGCCACCATGCCTAACATCGATACACCTATAGACACGCCCTGTCGGCTATAGCCCATTACCACCACGGTGATCAGGTAAGGCACAGCCACCACCAAGGCCAACCACGGCCGAGGCTGCGCGCGGCAAAACACAAGTATTCCCCAAGAGGCAAAGACAGCACACAACAGGTTGACCAAATAAACACCAGTCCCCGACATTGCAGCCAACCAATTGAAAAAACCATAGGCCGGGTCTTTTTCAGCAAGTGCCGTCGCAATTGATGCATCAGCCATTCTGTGGACGTGCTCAATGTAGCTGGTCCAGTCTCCCCCTACTTCGTGCCGAAATCCTATCATCAGCACCAACAAAATAAATATTCCGCGCCAAACAGGTGGAAAATGATTGCGCAGTGCAGGCTGCGCCATGTTCGGCGTTGGTTTTAACCGCGTTACCGCCCAATATGCGGGCAGCAAAAACAATACCCAATAAGGCCACATATCAGTCCACCCCTTCCAGCCAAGCCTGAAACATTAGTACAGCCCACAGGCTGGCCGTGTGGTCGCGCTGGCCGCTTAAATGTTCGGCCCACTTGGCACGAATAGGGGCTGGGTAAAAGTAGCTCTCCGTTTGCAAGCGTTGTTCGTTTAAAAGACTCTCTGCCCAATCACGCAACGGCCCACGCAGCCACTGGCCCACAGGGATACCAAAGCCTGCCTTGGGCCTCTCTATTAACTCGCGTGGTACATATTTGTAAAGCACTTGGCGCAATGCCCACTTGCCTTCGTTACCCCTGATCTTCATGTGCAAGGGCAACTGCCAAGCCAACTCCGCCACGCGGTGATCCAGAAAAGGCACCCGTGTCTCCAGACTGGTGGCCATGGCTGCACGGTCAACCTTGCACAAAATGTCGTCGGGCAAGTAGGTGGTGCTGTCGCGGTACATCATGCGTTCAACGTCACTATGGTTCGGCGGGACATGGATTGCCACATCGGCTGCGCAGCGTGGCGATCCACCATCCTTGACCACACTGGCCGGGTCTTGCCATTCAGAAACCAAGTTACGGTACAAGTCGTCCAGGTTGCGCACGCCGTTTATTGCGCGCCCGAGCTTATGCAGCTTTTCACCGGTGCGTACCGCACCTAGCATGCTGCCCAAACGATCCCAAGCTCCCACCGGCACAGTCGTTATTACCTTGCCAAACGCGTGGCGTGCTGGGTAAGGCAACCAAGCCAGTCGGTTCCAGATGCGCGGCCCCCAAAAGTAGCGGTTGTAGCCCCCAAACAATTCGTCGCCCGCATCACCCGACAAAGCCACGGTTACCTGCTGCCTCGCTGCTTTGCACACCAGGTGCGTGGGTATTTGTGATGAATCGGCAAAGGGCTCGTCATACATTTGCGGCAGTTGCGGAATGACCGCCTGGGCCTCTGCAGCACTCACAAACAACTCAGCATGCTCCGTGCCCAAGTGTTCCGCCACGGCACGCGCATGGGGCGATTCATCAAACCCGGCCTCTTCGAAGCCCACGGTAAAGGTCTTTACCGGTTGGCTGGCCTGCTGCTGCATCAGCGCCACGATGGTGGATGAATCTACTCCGCCCGACAAAAATGCGCCCAGCGGCACATCGGCCAGCGACTGCACGCGCACCGCTTCTTTAAGGGTGCGTTCCAATGCATCAACCGCCTCTACTTCATTAGCAAACTGATTTTGTGCACCTGACTGCACCACATCTGCCAGTGCCCACCAACGGCGCAGGGTCAGCCCGGCATAGGTGACAGGCGGGCGCAGCGCATTGGCGGGTGCTGCCAAGGGTTGGTCGGCAAGGGCACTACTTAATGTCAGCATACAGCCCGGTTCCAGCTTGTAGACATCCCGGTAAATGCTGTGCGGTGCTGGCACATAGGTAAAGCGCATGTACAACGCCAGTGCCTCGCGGCTTACCGGGTTGGTAAAACCGGGGTAAGCCCGCAACGCCTTGAGCTCCGAACCAAAAACTAAAGCTGACTTTGCACCAGCACCAGCCCAGCCGTAATACAACGGCTTCTCACCAAAGCGATCTCTTGCCAGGTGCAGGGTGCTGGTTTGGGTGTCCCACAAAGCAATGGCAAACATGCCCACCGAACGCTTTAAGGTTTCTTCCAGGCCCCAGGCTTCGCAACCTGCCAGCAACGTTTCGGTGTCCGATTGGCCACGCCACGGGTCAGACCACCCCTCCGCTTCCAGATCAAAGCGCAACTTCAAGTGGTTGTAAATTTCGCCGTTGAAAGCAATGACATAGCGCTGGCTGGCAGAGTGCATAGGCTGGTGCCCTGCGGTAGACAAATCCACAATGGATAGCCGCCTGTGCCCCAGCGCTATACCAACTGGCCCATCTGCCCAAGCCCCCGAATCGTCCGGTCCGCGATGCGCGATGGCAAGTGCCATGCGAGTAGCCACCGTCGCCAAGCCGGCGGCATCTGTCTTATCAGTAACCCAAACACCTGCAAATCCGCACATCCATCGTCTTTCAGTTGCTGGGCGGAAGAGACTTAAAACCCACAGCACACCAATATGGAGCCCCCTCGGAGAACCGCACGTCAATCAAACCCGCACGACGCATCATGGCAGCAATCTGCCCCCGCGAAAAACGATGCTCCAATGGGGTGCCAAACCGATCCCGCGCATCAGTGCGCATTGTGTAAAAACTGTGGTGGCGGTAGTAGGATAGGGGCAACCCGCCAACAGAAGCTCCATAGTTCTCCAGCACCCGACTTAACCGGGCTAGAGGCCAGTAGACCAGAACAGCAATCGCGTCTGTCACCCAATGCTTTATGGTTGGCGGTAGCCGGTTGATAAACCGTCTGGCCAAATCAGAGCCCCTCCACAACGCTCGGAACCACCATGGTCGGTTATCAAAGGCGTAATAGAGATATAACAGAAGTGGGGCGCCTGGCTTCAGCAATTCCACGCAAGACAGAATCGCCGCCTGGGTGTCTGGCACATGGTGCAACACCCCAAGCGAATAGCCGAAATCTTGACTATCAGGGGACAAAGTAACCACCGTGTCAACTGATGCCTTGTGAAAAGCCACATTGCCATGCCCAGCCAGATTTACCTTTGCCACATCAATTGCACTCGAAGGATCGATGCAATGCAAACGGCCTACCCTTGGTGCCACCCAACGCGCCCATCGTCCGCTTTCACACCCCATATCAAAACCCTCGGCTCGTGCGGGAAGATCTGTCCAGGGAAAAATTGAAAAATACTCGCCAAATACTTTCTCAGCCTCTTGCTCTGACATTCCCGTTTGATCAAAACGAGACCATTCGTCACCAAAGCTTTCAACAGTATCTTTGTCCATGTTGGGGGTCACTTTTTCATTCATACTCAGCTCAACAAGAACGAATTCACTATGCGGCTAGCGGCCTTACCGTCACCATACGGATTGTGTATCTTACTCATCGCCTCATAGGCACTTCGGTCCTTCAGCAACATGGACGCCCCCTCAACTATGCGTTCCGTATCTGTACCCACAAGTTTCACGGTTCCAGCCTCGACGGCCTCAGGTCGTTCCGTAATTTCACGCATTACCAATACCGGCTTACCCAGTGACGGCGCCTCTTCTTGCACGCCCCCCGAATCAGTAATGATCAGGTACGAACGATCCATCAAATAGACAAACGGAAGATAGTCTTGCGGCTCAATTAAATGAATTCCTTTAACATTGGCGAGCACTCTTTGCACAGGCTCCTGAACATTGGGATTTAAGTGGACCGGATAAACGATCTGCACATCTTTGTGGGCTTCCACAAGGATTTTCAATGCACGACAGATCGACTCAAACCCTGCACCAAAACTCTCTCGACGATGCCCGGTCACCAAAATCAAACGCTTGTCTGGGTCAAGAAAACTGAATCGCTCAACCATTTCTCTATGCAAAATCGCGTCATCTCTTAACCGCTTAACTACAGACAACAACGAATCGATCACCGTATTACCGGTGATCAGTATGCGAGCTTCACTCACGCCTTCATTTAGCAAGTTCTGTTTAGATTGACTTGTCGGGGCAAAATGGTAACGCGCAATTGACGAAGTCAGGCGTCTGTTCAGTTCTTCGGGCCACGGTGAATAAATATCGCCAGTGCGAAGCCCGGCCTCAACATGACCGACATCAACTTTCTGATAATACGCGGCCAAACTCGCGGCTAGGGCGGTCGTGGTATCCCCATGAACCAAAACCAAGTCTGGACGAAACTCCTTAAGGACAGGTTCTAAACCTTGCAAAACCTTAACAGTGACATCTGTCAGGCTCTGGCTTTTCCCCATGATATCTAGATCGTAGTCAGGCGCAATCTCAAACAAGCTCAACACTTGATCGAGCATCTGCCGGTGCTGCGCTGTAACGCAAACTCTGCTGTCAAATTGATTTGGATACTTATTCAACTCCAAAATAATAGGAGCCATTTTTATGGCTTCAGGACGCGTACCAAAAATCGAAAGTACTTTTTTCATCGTGCCAAACGCAGTGTTGATTCGGCCATCTTTTCGACCGTATAGTTTTCTGCCCTAAAGGCTTTTGGCTGCAATTCCATACTCACAATAGCCTGGCACCAATCATCGACATCAAATGTGGCAACCCCAATATCAATAAAATCACTTGGCACTTGAAGTCTGTCGTACGCACACGTCTTGAGGCCCGCCAATTTCGCCTCAAGGAGTGCATACGAGAAAGACTCTTTAGTCGATGTATGCAGGTAAATTGAATGTTTGAGCAATTCGGAGGTAACATTTTCGTTACTTAACCGGCCCAAAAAACTAACGGATAGATTATTGGTGTCCACGAAATCCCTTAACGACTTCATCTCGGGACCGTCACCAATTATTGTTAACTTGTAAGCTGAGTCTACTATTGACAATTGCCGAAACACTTGCAACAAGAACAACACGTTCTTCCGCGCTTCCAACGCACCCGTATAGACGATCGATTTAAGTTGCCTAAATTTATAATCAAAATGTAAATTGGTTTGGTCAACCCCCAACTCCACCACACCAATTCTCCTGCTCAAACTCTTGGGGAAATGAACATTTTCAAGAAAATCTCGATAGGGATATGAAACAGTAATAAGTGGATGACTTATTTGGTTGATAATCTTTATCTCTGCACACTTTAATCGATCAACATCACTCTCGCATACGGAGTAAGCCTGAAGATTGTCGCTCCAAACAGCATGAAGAACTGTGACCGTTGGGATTTTTGAATTCCAAGATATATATATATCCTCAAAGATTCTAATATCAACTCTAGTATCAAACAGTGCACGGTACAACAACCTCGTGACATACCCTTTGCAAAGAAAGCCAATCGGCAAATTAAACAGATTAACAAGTTTCTCAACAATGTGCGGAATATAACGGCACAAGAATGGCAATTGATCCAGCGTGACCACTGTGACAACATATCCATCTTTAACCAACGTCTTTTCTAGAGCCCGCAGATGAGAGTTTACACCGCCAAAACGGCGGAAGCCTCCATAATATATTGCCACCTCGCACTTAGAGGAGAGGGTTTTCATTAGAACGTCGAAAAATTTTTAAACAATCAATTTAGCGTACTGACTTCGCTCATGTTCATTCAACATATGCGGATCCATCATTTTCACTACTTTTCTTCTTACGTTTTCACCAACCTGTTTTGCGTAACCTCCATCACTCAACAATCGAATTGTAGAACGAGACAATGCCTGCCAATCACCGTAACTAACCAACTCACCAGTAATGCCAGTCGCGATGACTTCCGCCTGCCAATCAACATCGTAGGCCACGATTGGAGCCGCGCCCAATGCTGCTTCAGCGAGTGCACGTCCTGTGTGGGGTGAAATTACGACGGATGCATGGGGAATGGTAGACGCCAACCATTGCTGCCCCTTATTGCCGAAGAAAACTACATATCTCGACACACCAAGTTCTTCTGCAAGGCACTCCAAATTTTCTCGCTCACGCCCATCGCCAACCAACAGCGCCCTGACATTGAATCCATTCTTCCTAACCTCAGCCAATACTCTAATAACATCATCTACCTTCTTGACTACCTCGAGTCGTGCGATGCACAACAAGAAAGGCGATTCCGTAACAATTTCCTCAGCAATTGATCTCTGGGCCGGATTTGTAAAATGAATGTTGTCTATCAAATTACCGTAACGAAATAGAGTGCATTTATCCGTACTGGCCCCACTATCAATAGCAAACTGAAGATTATCTTCATTGGCCCCAGCAATTAAATCGGCTCTAGACAGAACGAATCTTTCGATATTTCTCTCAAGTCGCATTGATTTAAATAACCGCGGCATCATGCTTCTGCCAGTTGTTCTCCGAATCTTTTCGTTATTTGCACCAACGCGCACTACAAAAGGAATACCAGTCAACTTTGAGAGCGCATACCCGAATACTCCCAGATATAGAGGGTCCCCAACACGGATAACGCTTATCCCGCTTTTTCTTATGATCCAAAAAAGAAGTATAAAAACTTCGATTTGGGCCAAAATAAAATTCATAGTACCGAAATTCTTCAAAAACCTCGTCCGCCCTATCTTCCCCTCAATAAACGTGTGAGTCTTTGTCACCTCATATACAACTGATCGCCCAAATTGCTCACCCCATTCAGATGACGTAACCAAGGATGCAAACGGGTGAACAGACCAAACATGTTCAAAAAAACCTTCAATATCTCGGCACGTTACTGACGTCTCTAATCCACGCTCAACAATTGCTTCGTAGGAAAAAGACGTATCCAACACCAAAAGTCTTTTATCCTCCATATTGCTTTCTCATAACCAATACATGCATATCTGAAACCTCTTCACAATATCTATTGTATATTTCTTGGCAATACTGTCTTCGATAAAGTAGATATGACCTTGAGACCAATATCTTCCCTCCAAGATTCTCTAACGAGGCAACAACCTTTTGCCACTCGACATGATCATCATCAAAGACATGAATGTCACCTTCACGGTGGTAACGTGGATTCACAAATCTTCTGATCAGCCAATCATAGTAATTGCTTAGCACTAGATACTTTTTGTAATCCCGCGGAACTTTTCTATTCATTTCCGCTTTGAATTGCTCGTAAACCGCACTGCCGGTCCAATACGCCTCCGACGGCTCATGGTCAATATACACCACGCCTCCTGGCTTTAGTACCCTCATAAATTCACTCAATACAGCAAGATAATCTGGAACATGATGCAATACAGAATAAGTGGCAACCATATCAACGCTTTCATCAGCTACATTTGATAGATCCACGCCATTCAGTTGAATTGTTACAACTCTTTGAGAATATTTGCGCGAAGCAACTAGTTTCAGAAAACCAGATGAAATGTCACTTGCAATAACTTCGCATTGAAGATTTGAAAGATGGCGGGTTAAATTTCCAGCTCCACACCCAAAGTCAAGAACAACCTTGGCCTCGCTATGTGTTTCAATTAGGGCGATCGCCGCGGCCAATTCGTTCTTCAGCCTGTTTTGTTCAAAATCATTGTATATTTCACCGTGCATGCGCTCATACTTCTGAGCCAATCTATCATGCGTTGCAATGTTCCATGCTAAATCCAATTGCTCTTTACTAATCATCGATCCCCCCTTTCGTCAAAGTATAGATGACGTCATTAAAATCAAGCAACCCTGAATGATGCATTCCTATGCTTCCTTAGATATTCATCATTTGAATAATTGAAGTAATGATCTCACGAAAAAGTCTTCGAGCAGGCCAGCAACATGACTATCCACACCACGGCTATACTATTTCAGTAGACAAATTTGCCGTCACTAAATATTTTGCTACCCAAATAAATCGCCCCAACCCTTGTTAGATGGCCCCCATCATGACTTATCAATTCCGCTTCATTCGTGAAAATATTGCAATGGTCAACTTGATCTTGACACAGGATTCTCTGCATATCAATATATATTCCTGAATCCAATTTTCTTCTCATGACCTCATTCACTTTGACTACGTCTGGGTCAGTTACAATTTTATAATTCACTCGCTCAGGCTTAGTTAGCGACAAGAGATACTTTACATCAATAGTTCCAAAATTCTTACGTCCAAATACTCTTACTGGCTTTCCTGTGAGTGCTTGCGTGTTTCTTACACTGACATCAATTAGCTCTGCTTGCCAATACTCCCAAGCGGACGCGTACCATACTTCGTCGGCCTCAACCATAAGTGCGCGCAGGGCATCATCGACATATAAATCTTCGTATCCAAAGCCTGAAACTTTACTCAAACATTTTTTTAGGTTATCAGGGGCCAATTTGTTTAAAAAGACGTCCCTATTAATAAAGAGATTGCCGCAACCCTGCAAGATATATCTTGTTGATATCCTATAACTCTTGTCGGCGCCTGATTCAAACACAGCATTTACTAAGTCTTGGCCGTAACTATCACCAATTATTAGAATGTTCTTTCGCCCATCAGGAGGGCCAAATGGCACCATCATTCTCTCTGAAAATCTAGCTGCAACATATTTTCCAAGCTCAGAGTAATTTATTGCCGCCAAATATCTGTCATCGATTTTATATCTAAAGAGAAATCCATTGCTTAACACGCCCGCCCCACCAATTAGCACAAGTAGAGATGCTCCGAAGAAAGAGAATCGGAATACATCTCGGCGGGACAAAATATTCTTGTCCCTAAATGGTGTTTCTATATATTTCCAAGTAAAGTATGTGAAGCCCAACAACATTAGACTCAAAATAAGTAACGTTGAGTTGTCAAGTGGTCCTCCTGCCCAAATTCGAGCGAAGGCCAGCATTGGTTGGTGCCACAAGTATGCGCTGTAGCTACAAAGTCCGATAAGCACAAACGGTCCGCTGGAGAGAACTCTCCCGATAAACGTAGTGGGTGTTGTGTAGAAAATTATAAGCGCCGTTCCTACAGTCGGAACCAACGCATATACACCCGGAAACGGCGTTTCTCTATTGAAGAAGGTGAAAGAAAACGCAATAAGAAAAAACCCAATCGCGCTACCTAATTGCTGCCTACTCCGATAGTTCGTAATCGATATGTTGTGTACCTCTGTTCTTGACGCAAGCACTAAAGCGACAGCGGCACCAATGATTAGCTCGAAAACTCGTGTTGGCAACAGAAAAAACGCAGCGGTTGGCTTATTTAGTGAACCCCACTGCGCAAGTAATAAACTAATCAGTGCAATACATATTAGTACGGCAAGCATTCTCGCTTTGCCGAACTTCCAAATAAGTGAAATTAATATAGGATAGAATATGTAAAACTGCTCCTCAACCGCTAAACTCCAGGTATGAATTAGTGGCTTGAACTCGGCGGCAACATCAAAATAGCCGCTAGTCCTCCAAAATAGAATGTTCGATGCGGATACTGTAACCGCCAATATACTTTGTGAAAAAGCCTTCATTTCACCTGGCAGCATCAGAACACCGGAAATCGGCAGAC
>CAIVHB010000087.1 GCA_903905585.1 uncultured Ferrovum sp.
ACCCAAGCGCAATCCCAAGCTACCCCCTGCTAGAATAAAAGGGATCAATATGACTTTACATGATTTTTTGTTGCGTCATTGATTTACTGAAAGCCCTTCTAATTTTAGAAGGGCTTTTTTTCGTTCGATGCCTGATGAAAACCCCCCGAGTTTGCCTCCCGCAGCCAATATCCGATGACACGGCACCACGATGATCCAAGGGTTAGCGCCCACTGCTTGACCAACCGCACGTAAGGCTTTGGGGCGCTGAATTGCTTTAGCTAATTCGCCATAACTCACAGTTACCCCAAAGGGTACGGCTCTTAAGGCCTTCCAAACTTCTTGCTGAAAAACAGTTCCTGTTGGCTTAAGCGGAAAATCAAAGCATACCGACTGACCTGCAAAATAATTTTCAATCCTTGAAGCCAGTTCGCAAAGCAGTCTATCTTGTGGGCTTTCAATGAAATCTTCTAAGCAAGGGAGATCTGCCTGATCCTTAAAATACAGACCCACCAGCGCCCCATCCTCATTCATCGCATTGAGGTCACCCAAGGGTGTCGAAATAATCTTGAATCGCTTTTCAGGCATTGGGAGTTGTAAACCGATCAAAAAATCAAGATCCGCCAAACCAGTTATAGCCCTGATCTTCCCAATAGCCGCCCAGATACGCATTGCTGACAATGATTTCGACCACATGCTTGGGGTTCTTGTAACCCAGCTTGGTTGGAATACGAATCTTCATGGGAAAGCCATACATCGCGGGCAGCGTTTTTTCCTCAAAGGTCAAGGCCAGCAGGGTTTGCGGATGCAGTGCTGTAGGCATATCAATGCTGGTGTAGTAATCATCTGCACAGCGAAAGCCCACATAGTGTGCCGTGGTATCGGCCCCAATTCTTTGCAGGAAGGTTGCAAAGGGCACCCCTCCCCATTCCCCTATTGCACTCCAGCCCTCCACACAAATATGACGTGTAATTTGACTGGTTTGGGGCAGTAATTTTAATTGTTCTAATGTCCAAGAGCGCTTATCGTTCACGAGCCCACTCACTGCCAACTTAAATCCCTGCTCAGATACATGCCGAACCGCATCCAAACCATAGTAAGCATTGAAGGGAAAGGGATGCTTGATTTGGCTCTTTGAATACGTGGGTGCAAGTTGCGTAGGGCTAAATAAAGCGGCTTGTGCACGATCATTCAGTCGTGACATCGCCGTGAGCAAGACTTGAACCGAGGCATCATCCGTGAGCTCACATCCGGTCAATAAAGTGAGGGAACCTAAGCCGAGTAAGTGTTTACCAAAGGCACGACGCGTTAAAGGCGTCAGACGTTCATTCGCTTCACGCAAAATGTCTGACTTATCTTTCCGCCAACTGGGCTGGGTAGGCCGATCTTTATGGATGGGTTCAACTTTATTGATCGTCTGATCTTTGTTGAAAAACTCACTTTGGCTCATGCTGATTTCCCTCCTTTGTTTCACTCAATCGCGCGGACTGCGCAAAACCAATAGGCAGCATGTTGAGTAAGGTACGAGGAACCAAAACCACCATCGTGAGGTGCGCTAAAGTAAAAAGCACCAAGTACAGCATCGCAAAAAAATGTACAACGCGACTGTTATCAAAATCTCCCATTATTGTCCTCAGCACTGGAAATTGAACCGGCTTCCAGACAGCCAATCCTGAACAAATCATGACTGTAGCGGCCACAATCACCGAGAGATATGCCACCTTCTGCAAGGCGTTATAAACATCCAAATTGGCATGGCTTAATCTGAAGCGAACCAGATCAAATAAGTCGCTCGTGAATTCAGCAAAACGCAAAGGCATAAAACGCGCACGCAAACGACCTGTCAACACATTGAAACCAAGATATAGCATCGCATTGACTACAAACAACCACATCGCAGCGAAATGCCACTGAATCGCGCCTCCTAACCAGCCTCCCAGCGTTAAAAAAGCGGGCAGCTTGGCACCAAAAATTGGAGAGGCGTTATAGATTTTTAGGCCACTGCCTACCATGATCAACATCGAAAAGGCATTGATCCAGTGACAAATCATAATCCATGGGGGATGACGAGATGACTTCATATTTAAACCCTCCTAAACTCCATGCTTGGCACACTACCTGATCTAAACAAATCTTGCTGTTCGCCAACAACATTCGTCATCAGCGAATGAAACTGCTTCTGCAGTCATGTATTCCAATTTCGACATAGTATTGCCCACCCTAAGCACTTAGAATATTGCTCCCCAACAAACCCGAGCTTTATGTGCATGGCATCAGCTGATTCTTCTTCTGTTTCATCCCCAAAGAATACTCAATTCAAAGCACTGATTGCCTTGGTAGTCTTATCTTTCGTGTGGGGGATCACATGGGTGCTGTCTAAGCAGGCACTGGCTTATGCGCCGCCCTTTGCGTTTGCTGCAGAGCGATGTGTAGGTGGGGCATTGGCTTTAATTGTGGTGATGCGGCTCACCGGGCGACGTTTAAGGCTCACTGCACCTAAACAAACCCTTGCGATTAGCCTCGTTCAAGTTTCCGGCTTCATGATTTTTCAGACCTGTGCATTGGTGATAGGTGGCCCAGGCAAAACCTCCGTACTGATTTTTACCATGCCAATCTGGACACTGATCCTCGCAAGAATTGTTTTAGGCGAAAAACTCCGCGGGCTGCAATGGGTTGCCGCAGTCAGTACCTTAACTGGCCTCCTTTTCATCATTGCCCCTTGGAATGTGCAGGGCAATCTGGTGGGCGATTTTTTAGGTGTGGGGGCTGCCATGTGTTGGGCTGCAGGGACCATTCTTGTCAAACGCTTTAGGGCCAATCACAGAGTCGATTTGATCCATCTCACCACTTGGCAGATGTTGATTGGATCCATCCCGCTAATTTTTCTTGCCGTTGTATTACCTGAGCACGCCACACAATGGACACCCCATTACATCGTGTTACTGTTCATTATTTCCCTGATCAGTACTTCACTGGGCTGGTGGCTGTGGATTTACATCTTAGACAGTCTTCCTGCTTGGGAAGCCAGCCTATCGGTGCTGGGCACACCTGTCATCGCGATTGTGTCTTCTACCCTCATGCTGGGGGAGCAATTCAAAGGGATTGAGGTCATGGGCATGCTATTGATTGGCGCAGGACTCTCTTTCCTCTCGCTCTTTGGTTATCTCAGTAGCAAACGTCATGCTGCAAAACAAGCTTCCTAAATCACCTTTTACACAATCCTAGTATTTTGTTTTACTGACAAAGCGATATTCTTATCACTTTTTTGTATTATACACAATCGTATTGTACACATACACCTGCTTAAAACTTAATTATATTGTCAATTATTCAATACAATTGCGTTATGCCATCTCTCTATGATTGTAAACGCTATGAAATCTGAAAACTTGCTTTTGCGATGTATTCCCGAAAAAGAATGGGAAACACTCAAAAGCTCCATTTCCGAAGTGGATTTGGAACTGGGACAGGTTCTATCAGAACCAGGAAGAAAAACACACTGGATATATTTTCCTGCAAATGCATTGGTTTCCATTCTCTATAACTTGGAAAACGGCGGCAGCGCCGAGATTGCCATTATTGGCAATGAGGGGATGACAGGGATCAGTATTTTCTTAGGTGGGGAATCAACGACCTCAAGAGCAGTCGTTCAAAGTGCGGGGCGCGCTTACAAAATACGCTCTGAGATTATTTTAGATCTGTTTAATAACTCTCCTCCTGTAATGCATCTGTTTTTGCGATTTACCCAAGCCAAAATCACCCAGATGTCACAAACAGCCGTTTGTAATCGACATCATTCCATTGATCAACAGTTATGCCGTTGGCTCTTGTTGAGCATAGATCGTTTATCGGGTAATGAATTGGTGATGACGCAGGACTTAATAGCAAATATGTTGGGGGTCAGAAGAGAAGGCGTTACAGAAGTGGCCGGTAAGCTGCAACGGGAAGGTTTCATCACTTACTCCAGAGGTCACATTACGGTTTTAGATAGGGCTGCATTGGAAAAACGCACCTGTGAATGCTATGCCGTTGTGAAAAGAGAATATGACCGTTTGCTGCCAGACAAAATTGCAGTATAGGCAAATTAAAGACAAAATTGCAGAGAAGATCCTAAAGGGGGGCTTAATATGAATAAGAAAACGATAGAGTTCCTTAGAAGAAAAGCTGCGTTGATTCCAGCGTTTGATCACATCTCGAATGGAGTTTTTGATCGTCTGTTGAATATTAGCAAGCTCGTTAAGTTTCATGAAGACCAGCTTGTTGTAGCTTCGGGTTTGAAAGTAGAAGATATTTACATCATTCTGAGCGGTCTTTGCGAAGTTCAATATCCATGTGCAGAAAACAGGTTTATCCGAAAAGAACTCTCTGCAACGGATGTATTAGGCGCTGAGGCACTCTTTTTGCCTTCGCTTCAAACCAATCAAACCAAGGCCATCACTGAGTTAATCTGCGTGAAAATCAGCTTGGCTGACCTCAGGGCGGATCAAGAGATCATCCATTGTCTCACCCCAAATTTGACGCGTAGCTTAATTCGGGATTTGCGTGAAGCCGATAATAAAGTAAGTAAACTCATAGAACAGTATGTTGAACCTGAGTTAACCAAGGATGATGTTGAACCCCATATCATCATTGATAGAAATTCTAAGTTGACGCGCTTGATGTTATCTACAGGTCGTATTGTTGTGATATCAAAGCCAGATGAAAGACGACTTCGCAGACAAGAGGTCACCACGCAACAACTGAATCAGGAATACTTGACCAAAATACTTCCTGAACTAGAGATGATCGCTAAGCAGAGATAAAACAAGCCCTCAAAGATTCTTTTGAATCAGAACCTTGAAGAATGAGATCAAGCGCTGGTGGTGCGTGGCCCAGGAATGAGTTGCGTATCCAGCGCGCCTCGCTCATCAAATACCGTGCAACGGCCTTCATAATAGCTCCCCCCTACTTCCTCGAAATATTTAAGGATGCCGCCATCTAATTGCCAGTGATGTTGCAGCCCTAAGCCATTCATATAGAGCGTGGCTTTTTCACAGCGAATACCCCCCGTGCAATACGACACCACTGCATGATCCTTCAACTGATCCTGAACCTTGGCGACTGCTTCAGGAAAATCAGTGAACTTTTGGATGTGAAGATTTAAAGCTCCCTGAAAATGACCTTCTTCCACTTCAAAATCATTGCGGGTATCGAGCAGCAATAGCGGCCTTCCTTCATCGTCATGCCCTGCATCAAACCAACGCTTCAGTGTGGCCGGATCAATCGCTTGTGCTCGGCCATTTTCAGGTCGAATGGTGGGATGATTCATGCGAATAATTTCGCGTTTCAAGCGCACACGCATTTTTTTAAATGGAACAGTCTCAGACCAACTTTCTTTCACTGGAATATCCGCAAAGCGCGCGTCTTGTCTTAACGTAGCAAGAAACGCCTGCACGCCTTCTTCAGACCCTGCTAGGAACATATTGATGCCTTCGGGGGATAACAAAATCGTGCCCTTGAGCGAATAGGCTAGCGCGGATTCTAATAGCGGCGCTCTGATCTTCGCCGCATCATCTAAACCCACAAATTTATAAGCGGCAATATTTAAAACAGTGTTCATGTTCAATCTATTCAAGTATTAAACGGCGTGTTCTTTAAGCGCTTCAATATTC
>CAIVHB010000088.1 GCA_903905585.1 uncultured Ferrovum sp.
AGAAGAAGGATCGCCTCGGAAATCCATCCCGAGCTTATCCACCTCATCCAAGAGGAACAAGGGATTACGCACCGCGACCTTCGCCATGTTCTGCAAGATCTTACCGGGCATCGATCCGATGTAGGTGCGGCGATGACCGCGAATTTCAGCTTCGTCACGCACACCACCTAAAGCCATCCGCACAAACTTACGGTTGGTCGCCCGAGCAATCGACTGCCCCAAAGAGGTCTTACCTACGCCAGGAGGGCCCACCAGACAGAGGATAGGCGCCTTTAGCTTATCAACCCTGCTTTGCACTGCCAAATACTCCACAATGCGTTCCTTGACCTTCTCAAGACCATAGTGATCTTTATCTAGGGTGACTTGGCACGCTTTAAGATCTACGCTGACTTTGGTTTTCTTTTTCCAGGGCAAACCGATCAGCGCATCAATATAATTGCGCACCACCGTGGCTTCTGCCGACATGGGGCTCATCAAACGCAGTTTTTTGAATTCAGCATCGGCTTTCGCACGAGCCTCTTTGGGCATGTGGGCAGCACGAATCTTTTTCTCTAGCTCTTCAAAGTCCGCGCCCTCATCGCCATCCCCTAATTCTTTCTGGATGGCTTTTACTTGCTCGTTCAAATAGTACTCGCGCTGACTTTTCTCCATCTGGCGCTTCACACGACCGCGAATGCGCTTTTCAACTTGAAGAATGTCGAGTTCGCTTTCCAACAAAGAAAGTAAATGCTCAAGGCGCTCTTTCACATCGTACATTTCAAGAATATGCTGCTTTTGCTCAAGCTTTAAAGGCAAATGCGCGGCAATGGTATCGGCTAAGCGGCCAGCATCATCAATACCTGCAAACGTGGTCAGCACTTCAGGAGGAATCTTTTTGTTCAGTTTCACGAACTGATCAAATTGCGCCAAGAGCGTTCGGCGCATGGCTTCCACTTCATGGTCGGCAACGGGTGGCGGGGCCACCGGATGGGCTTCAGCATTGTAATGGGTGCGGGCATCCGTAACCTCAATCACTTCCGCACGCTGAGTACCTTCCACTAAGACTTTCACCGTGCCATCCGGCAATTTCAGCATTTGCAAGATACTGGCAACCGTGCCCACGGAATACAGGTCTTCCGCTTTAGGCTCATCATTGGCAGCGGATTTCTGCGCGACCAATACAATGCCTTTACCCGCTTCCATGGCGATTTCAAGCGCCTTGATAGACTTTTGGCGCCCAACAAACAGCGGGATCACCATATGAGGAAATACCACTACATCCCTGAGGGGTAATAGCGGTAAAAGCTCAACTGCTTCGGATTCGTGTGTATCAGATGACATTGGGGTTCCCCGTTACGACAGTCCCTAGTACGTGGGGACGACACTAAAAGGTTTCAATACTGTGACATGAATGGGGGTGACCTGCGTCACCCTTCACCTGTTTCAATGGCTTATATCCATCGACGGCTTAAACACCTGCAACTTTAGGCGTATCCGCGTAAATCAAGAGCGGGGAAGTGTGTGACTCTATCGTGGTCTCATCAGCTACGACTTTAGATACATTGGTAAGGGAAGGCAAATCAAACATGGTTTCCAGCAAAGCCTGTTCGATAATAGATCTCAATCCGCGTGCGCCGGTCTTACGAGCCAAGGCTTTCTTAGCAATAGCACTCAATGCGCTCTCACGGAACTCCAATACGACTCCTTCCATCGAAAACAGCTTTTCATACTGACGGGTCAGCGCATTTTTAGGCTCGGTCAGGATGCGAATCAATGCTTTTTCATCTAACTCTTCTAGTGTTGCGATGACAGGCAACCGGCCAATAAACTCGGGAATCAAGCCAAACTTAATCAAATCCTCGGGTTCAACGTTTTTGATCTCGGCCTGCGCAGCGGGACCTTCCTTGCTCTTCACCTCGGCACCAAAGCCTATCCCGCCCTTGTTAGAGCGATTTTGGATGATTTTCTCTAGGCCACCGAACGCGCCACCCACAATGAACAAGATATTGGTGGTATCCACCTGCACAAACTCTTGATTGGGGTGCTTACGCCCACCTTGAGGGGGAACAGAGGCAATCGTGCCTTCAATCAGCTTCAGCAGCGCTTGCTGCACGCCCTCACCCGATACATCACGGGTAATCGAGGGGTTATCAGATTTACGCGAAATCTTATCGATCTCATCGATATACACAATACCACGTTGGGCCTTTTCCACATCGTAGTCGCATTTTTGCAGCAACTTTTGAATGATGTTCTCAACGTCTTCACCCACATAACCCGCTTCGGTCAGGGTAGTGGCATCCGCTATGACAAAAGGAACATTGAGAAGACGCGCCAGGGTCTGAGCCAATAAGGTCTTGCCAGAACCGGTAGGTCCGATCAGCAGAATATTGCTCTTAGAAAGCTCAACCTCGCGATCTTTAGTCTGTGTTTTCAGGCGCTTGTAGTGGTTATATACCGCCACAGCCAAGATTTTTTTGGCTTGCGTTTGATCAATCACATATTGATCAAGGATTTCGCAGATTTCATGAGGGGTCGGAAGATCAGCACGGGCACTCTTCAGATCTCCGCCGGCGATTTCTTCGCGAATGATGTCATTACAGAGCTCAATGCACTCATCACAGATGAATACAGAAGGCCCTGCAATGAGCTTACGAACTTCATGCTGACTTTTGCCACAAAACGAACAGTAGAGGAGTTTCTCCCCGCCAACTTTTTCCGTCATTTCAGATCCTGAGTTTCAAACCAGTTTGGTAAACATATCATGCAAATCGTTACTCGGACAGTTCATCTCTTGTTACCAGCACTCTATCGATGATTCCATAAGCTTTGGCTTCTTCAGCGCTCATGAAATTATCGCGATCGGTATCTCGCTCAATTGTCTCGATGGGTTGGCCAGTATGCTCACTCATCATTTGATTCAATTGACGGCGCAAATACAGAATTTCTTTTGCTTGGATTTCAATATCCGATGCCTGACCTGATGCACCGCCAGAGGGCTGATGAATCATGACGCGCGTATTCGGCAAAGCAAAACGCTTACCTTTCGCCCCTGCACCGAGCAGAAAAGCCCCCATGCTAGCGGCCAAACCCATACAGGTTGTGGTGACTTCAGGTTTGATGAAACGCATCGTGTCATAGATCGCTAGGCCTGCAGAAACCGATCCGCCGGGCGAGTTGATATACAGATTGATATCTTTGTCTGGGTTTTCTGATTCCAGAAACAACAACTGCGCAACGATCACGTTGGCAACCGACTCGGTCACAGGGCCCACTAAAAAAATGACACGCTCTTTAAGTAAACGCGAGTAAATATCAAAGGCACGTTCACCCCGGCCACTCTGTTCGATGACCATGGGTATATAGCCAAGGCTTTGGGGTTCTTCATAATGATGCGCCATTGTTTCTGTTTTCCTTAAATAGTGCGGATGAGAGGGTTAGACAAAAAACCTTAAGCCGTTTGACCAATGAGTTCTTGAAATGGCAGCGACTTATCTAACACTTTAGCCGTTTTCATGGCCCATTCCACTACATTATCTTCTAGTACAACGGATTCAGCTTCTTGCAAACGACCAGGCTGTTCATAGAACCACTTCAGCATTTCTTCTGGATCCTCATAGCTTTGCGCTTCTTCTTGTAAGAATGCACGAATCTGAGAAGGTTCAGCTTTCAATGCATGTTTTTCCACTACCTCAGTCAAGATCATTCCTAAGGCAACGCGGCGTTTGGCCTGCTCTTCGAATAAAGCGGCAGGGAGTTCCACACCTTGGGTATCTTTGCCCGTGCGCATACGCCAATCTTGGCGTGCCGATTCACGCAAACCTTCAATTTCATTTTGAATCAAGCTCTTGGGGCACTCAACCGTGGTGCTCTCGTACAGCACTTTCATGACTTGGTCTTTGAGCTTAGTTTGAATGCGTCTTTTCGTCTCGCGTTCCAAATTACCCTTAATTTCAGTCCGCATTAATTCAAGATCGCCCGATTCAATTCCCAGCATGCGCGCGAAATCCGCGTCAATCGCCGGCAACTCTGGCATTTGGATTTCATTCACGGTCACTTCAAAACGTACCGGCGTACCCGCCAAATCCTTAGCGTGATAATCATCAGGAAAAGTCATATCAAAACTGCGTGTTTCACCCACGGCAGCCCCAGGCAAGGCCTTTTCGAAATCAGGCAGGAATTGGCCTGCACCCAAAACAATCATCTGGTTTTCGGCGGTTCCACCGTCAAAGGCAATGTCTTCCTTAAAGCCTTTGTAATTAATTTTCAAGCGATCGCCTTCTTGCGCAGGGCGCGTGGCAGCCAGCCAACGCGTGCGCTGCTTGCGCAAAACTTCAATGGTGCGATCCACATCTGCTTCTTCAACATGCACCACAGGACGCTCAATTTCAGCCGCACTGATATCACCCAAGGTGAATTCAGGAAAGACTTCAAAGGTCGCTTTGAATTCGTAGTCGCCATGGTCATTGCGCGTAGAGACAGTCTCAAAATGCGGCGCGCCCGCCACATGCAGACCTTGTTTTTGCACCTCAGCAGCAAAACTTCCTTGCGCGGACTCGCTCAAGACTTCGCGCATTAACTGATCGCCATACTGCGCCTCAACGATTTTCATCGGTGCTTTGCCGGGGCGAAATCCATCCATACGGATGTTTTTAGCAGTATGTTTGAGTCGCTTTGCGACTTCTGCTTCAACGTTGGCAAGAGATACGGTAAGGACTAGGCTCCGCTCAAGCGGGCTCGATTGTTCTGTCATTGCAATAACCTGTGAAAAAGTGATGAGGGCGTGGAGTGCACCCTACGCTGAATTGCATAAATGGTGCCCAGGAAAGGAATCGAACCTTCACGTATTTCTACGCCAGAACCTAAATCTGGTGCGTCTACCAATTTCGCCACCTGGGCACATCCGACCCGTATTCTACCTCGGCACGCGTCCTAAGGACAGGTATGCTTCATTTTATGACTGTGAATCACTACGAAAACTTTCCTGTGGCGTCCTTTTTGATGCCCGCTCATCTGCGTCCCGCCATTCGCGCGATCTATGCGTTTGCCCGCTCAGCCGATGATTTTGCTGACGAAGGAGAGCATTCAAACTCAGAACGGCTTTCTTTGCTCCGCGCCTATGTGTTGGACTTAGACCGCATTGCTGCAGGCATCACGCCCCTTGATCCTATCCTGCAAAAACTGGCTGCAGTCATTGATTCTTATGAATTATGTCTGCAGCCCTTTTATGACTTACTCGATGCCTTTCAACAAGATATCCAAGTGCAATCGTATGCAACAGAAGAGGCAGTGCTGGACTACTGTCGCCGCTCTGCGAACCCGGTGGGGCGCATATTATTAAGGCTTTGGAAAAAAGATCAGTCAGAAGCGTTACTCCTTGCCTCTGATGCAATCTGTACCGCCTTGCAACAGATTAATTTTCTGCAAGACGTGACCATCGATGCCGCAAAAGGTCGCACCTACCTGTCCGATGAAGCGATGCTTCACCACCATGTTGAACGCTCAGAAATTCTGGCGCTGCGCCTCAATACCGCACCCGCGCCCTCCCCCGCTTTGCGAGCACTAATCCTTGCAGAATGCGCAAATTGCCGCAGGCGCATGTTATCGGGCGCGCCTCTACCCTCCCAGTTAGGGGGCCGCATCGGTGGGGAGTTATCGCTCGTTATTGCAGGCGGTCTATGCATTCTGGACAAAATCGAAGCCGCAGGCGGTGACATTGTGTTTCAGCGTCCTAAGCTCTCTGGAATGGATTGGCCTCGCCTAGCTTGGCAAGCATGGGTGCTAGGTTTCAAATACCCCTGATAAAGTGCGGGCCATGTCACCCGATGCCTACTGCCAAGACAAAGCCGCCAAAAGTGGCTCCAGCTTCTATTACAGCTTCCTCTTTCTGCCTCCGGAAAGACGCCGCGCTATTACGGCGCTCTATGCGTTCTGCCGAGAAGTGGATGATGTAGTGGATGAAGTCAGCGATCCTGCTATCGCCAAAATTAAACTGGCTTGGTGGCGCGATGAACTCGCGCGCATCTTTGCCGGCACCCCACAACATCCCGTTGGCAAAGCCCTATTACCCGGCATCCAGCAATTTGGTATAGAACAACAACATCTTGAAGAATTGATCGATGGCATGGAGATGGATCTGCATCCCGTTCTCTATCCCGATCGCAAAAGCCTAGAAGACTATTGCCACCGTGTCGCAGGCGTGGTCGGTTTGCTCTCTGCGCGTATTTTTGGATTCACTCAGCCATCCACTTTGGAATACGCCCATTGTTTGGGTATCGCTTTTCAGCTCACCAATATTCTTCGCGATGTTGGCGAAGATGCGCGGAGGGGAAGAGTCTATCTCCCTGGTGAAGAAATGGCGCGACATGGAGTCACCGCAGCCGATATTTTGTCCTTAAAAGACACCCCTCAACTTCGTGCCCTGTTAGCTGAACAGGCTGAAGTTGCCCGTGCAAAGTATGCGCAGGCCTATGCACTATTGCCAGAACCAGATCGTCGCGCTCAGCGCTCTGGCCTCATCATGGCGGCGATTTATCAAACCTTGCTCGATGAAATCGCCGAGGAAAAATTTGCCGTCATGCATCAGCGTATTGCGCTGACTCCATTGCGTAAACTCTGGCTGGCCTGGCGCACTTGGATGCGATGGCGTCGTTAAATTCTGCGCAACGAAATCGTCCGCGGGTCGCCATTATCGGCGGTGGGTATGCAGGTATGGCAGCCGCTGTATCTCTCATCGATGCGGGCATTCAGGATCTCACCGTGTATGAAGCGGGCCCTGTGCTCGGAGGGCGGGCACGCCGCATTCCGGGCGGCAATAGTGATGACGACAATGGCCAACATCTTTGCCTAGGTGCTTATACCGAACTCTTAAAACTGATGAACCGCGTGGGCGGCGACCCCGAACAACTCTTTTATCGCAGTCCATTACGCTTACTGTTTCAGGGCTTGGCAACACCACCCATCAAGCAGAGTAGATCGGTCTTCTCGCTGCGTTCCCAAAGTTATTTACCCGCGCCCCTGAACCTCGCGGCCGGAATTCTTCTCAGCTCTGGAGCAAACTTAAGCGAACGCACCCGCACGCTCCTGGCCTTAAATCGTCTCCAACAACAGCGTTATCGGTGTACCTCCGGACAAACTGTTTCAAGCTTATTCAATGAGCTCGACATTCAAGGTGAATTAAGAAGCTATTTTTGGGATTCGCTATGTTTAGCTGCACTCAACACCCCCCCCAAGATAGCCTGCGCACAAACCTTTTTGAATATCCTGCAAGACATTGCTGAAGGCCCTCGCCAGGCCAGCGATTTGCTCATACCCAAAGTCGATCTCAGTCGGCTGTTTCCTGAGCCCGCTGCGCGCTATATTCAAGACAAAGGCGCTGAAGTTTTCAGCTCTTGCGCCGTCAAAAGAGTAGAACCCGCCGGGCAATTACTGCGCCTGCAAGGAACCCGTCATCAAAGGCTCTATCACCATGTCATTCTTGCAGTGCCTCCTCGTGCTGCATCCGTATTATTGAGTGGATGGGGTGAATGCATGCATGACCTAGGAAATCAGCTTCTTGCTTTGCCCCATGAAAAAATAGCAACGCTCACTTTGGATTACTTCAATAGTGCGTTGCGCTTACCTTTTCCCATGATGGGAATCGCCAACAGCCCGATTGAGTGGATGTTTGACCGAAGCTTTTTACTGCAAGCCAAGCCAGGCAGTGACAGTTGGAATCGCGCTGCTTTGCAAAGAAAAAGCAGTCGCTTTACCTGTGTGATCAGCGCACCGCAGGAAGAAACGCATCTAGAAAAACATGCACTGACTCAAGTCGCCCATGCGTGTATGCAATCTCTCTGTGGGCCCTTACCTGACCCAGATACCAGTCGCTTAGTCGTAGAAAAATTTGCCACGCTGTCGTGTCGGCCTAATATTCGTCGCCCTCATGCTCACACCCCGGACAAACGTTTAATTCTAGCGGGCGACTATCTTCAATCCCGCTATCCTTCTACACTTGAAACCGCTGTGCGCAGCGGGCTTGAAGCCGCTG
Organism: uncultured Ferrovum sp.; assembly: GCA_903905585.1. Taxonomy (GTDB): domain Bacteria; phylum Pseudomonadota; class Gammaproteobacteria; order Burkholderiales; family Ferrovaceae; genus CAIVHB01. Next base: position 8,009 of record CAIVHB010000088.1, read on the forward strand.
CCTTAACGATTGAATCGTTCAGCATTTAAACTGGGTCGCTCACCCTACTACGTGCTTCTCTTTCATCTACTTATTTGATTCAAATGTGCTTATGACCGCTCCCGCCAATGCCCAGCTTCCCCCATTTTCCGAACGCGTCATTCTAGTCACGGGTGCGACAGGAGGCCTAGGAAGCATGGCTTGTCTAACACTTGCCAAAGCGGGGGCTACGTTGCTGCTCTTGGCGCGCAATGAAAAAAGGTTAGACACGCTATATGACCAAATCGTCGCGCTCGGCGCCCCCACTCCCGTCTCCATTCCGCTTGATCTGGCTTCCCAGAAAGACGCGCAATTTGATGAACTCGCCACCATGATTGCCGCTCAACTCGGGCGCCTCGACGGCATTCTTCATAGTGCGAGTCAGTTTGTGCAGCTCTCACCACTTGCTTCACAAACCCTTAAAGATTGGGAGCGGGCATTCGCGGTCAATGCACTCGCACCCTTTGGGCTCACTCGTGCCTGTTTACCGCTGCTGAGTGAATCGCCGGATGCCAGCGTCTTGTTTGCTGTCGAGTCGCATAGCCTAAAGCCTGCGGCATTTTGGGGCGGGTTCACGGCTTCGCAAACACCGATTCCCGGCCTTGCTAAAATATTGACTGAAGAACATGAAGCCAAACCTAATCTGCGCTTCAATGTCTTGGTACCCGGCAATATTGAAACGCCCATGCGCGAGCGCACCCACCCCGGCGAAACCCGCGCAGAACGCAGACCCACCCATGCGTTAGCTGAATTAATGTTGGAGTGTTTAGGCCCTGCAAGCCGGGGACGCAGGGGTGAAGTGATTGTTGCCTAAACGCCCGTCACGCATGCTGGGACGGGTATTCTCTTATCCCATCTAGTCTTGTCCGTAGGATCTACGAGAGCAGTAAGGTGAACGGCGTAGCTAGGGCGAGTTCTGTCTGAGCCAATTCACTGCCTGATCAATCCGGTCTATCGGGATCGCTTCAATACCTTCCACGCCTTGCCGTGTGATATTCGCTCTCGGCACAAGAGCCCGCGTAAAGCCCAGTTTAGCCGCTTCTTTCAGGCGCTCTTGGCCGCGTTGAACGGGCCGCACTTCGCCAGCCAAGCCTACTTCGCCAAACACCACCCAACCCGATGGCAGCGGCTTGCCCCTCAAGCTTGATACCATGGCCAGCAGTACCGCCAAATCCGCTGCCGGTTCAGAAATTTTAACGCCCGCCACGGCGTTCACAAACACGTCTTGATCAAAGCAGGCCACCCCTGCGTGTCGATGCAATACCGCCAGCAGCATCGCCAAGCGATTCGTCTCCAGACCTACCGTCAAGCGTTTGGGATTCGGGGCATGTGCCGCATCCAACAAGGCCTGAATTTCAACACACAAGGGGCGCGTACCCTCTTGAGTCACCGTGACGCACGATCCCGGCACGGGGTCCCCTTGATGCGAAAGAAACAAAGCCGAAGGGTTAGCGACTTCGCGCAGTCCGATTTCAGTCATGGCAAACACGCCCAATTCATTCACCGCACCAAAGCGATTTTTAATGGCGCGGATCAATCTGAAACTCGAGCCGCTGTCCCCTTCAAAATACAACACGGTATCCACGATATGCTCTAACACGCGGGGGCCCGCGATGGCGCCTTCTTTGGTGACATGGCCTACTAACACGATGGCGGGGCCGCCCGCTTTGGCCAATCGCGTCAGTTGCGCCGCGCATTCCCGCACTTGTGCTACCGATCCGGGTGCGGAATTCAGCGCCTCGCTCCACAAGGTTTGAATAGAATCAATCACCGCCACTAAAGGTTTTTCTTCGCGCAGGGAGGCGAGAATTTTTTCTAACTGAATTTCGGCGAGCAAAGCAATCTTGCTTCCATCCACTTTCAATCTTCTTGCGCGGGCTGACACTTGCTCGGGGGATTCTTCACCCGTCACATACAATACCGAATGATGCTCGCCAACTTTTTGCAAAGCCTGAAGTAAAAGGGTGGATTTTCCGATGCCGGGGTCGCCACCTAAAAGCACGACCGCTCCTGGTACAAACCCACCGCCCAAGACACGATCAAACTCAGGTAAGCCCGAAGGGATGCGCCCCGCATCAACGGGGTCCACGCTATCCAGTCTCATCACTCCGCGCGCAGCGGTCAGGCCAGCATACCGATTCCCCGCACCGTTAGAGGGCTCGGCAACAGGAATCGACTCCACTAAGGTATTCCAACTCTGACAATGTGGGCACTGACCTTGCCACTTAGGGCTTTGTCCACCGCACTCGGTGCAGGCGTAAACCGTTTTAACTTTAGCCATATAGGCTATGAGCCAAACACTAAAGAGCGAGGAACGCGTTGGGTCACGGCAGTCATCAGCTCGTAGGGAATTGTGCCTGCAGCCAAAGCCACTTCATCAATAGGTAAATGGCGACCAAATAACTCAACGGGCGCGCCTACTCCGGCCTCCGGACAATCCGACAAATCAACACACAACATATCCATTGAGACGCGCCCCAATAATCGCGTACGGGTGCCATTCACCACAACCGGTGTTCCTGTGGGCGCATGACGCGGATAGCCATCTGCGTAGCCACACGCCACCACCCCAATGCGCATATCACGATCGGGAATAAAGCGCATTCCATACCCTATGCCCTCCCCAGCAGGAGCCTTGCGCACAGCAATCAATTGGGATTGCAATTGCATCACGGGTTTCAGATTCAACTCTGCAGCGGTCTGCCCAGCGATCGGGCTTCCTCCATAGAGCATGAGGCCGGTGCGTACCCAGTCTCCGATATCAACCGCATGTTCTTTTCCAAAACTCGCACCTGCCATCACGGCGGCAGAATTGGCATAACTGGTTTCAAGTGCATTCAACTCTGGGTGTGAGGCTTTTAATTCCGCCATCACACCCATTTGTTGAGCAGCAAGATCGCGTTCATCCGCGCAGGCATAGTGTGTCATCAAGACCACATCGATTGAACGCCCCATCGCTTTGAGTGCTTTTAATCGCTTAAAGGCATCGATGACTTGATGCGGCGCGAACCCCAATCGATGCATGCCGCTATCCACTTTTAAAAAGACTTTTTCAGGGACATCTAAAGGGTTGAGTTCCAACATGCGTATCTGCTCAGCATGATGGATCACAGGGGTGAGATGTAATGCACATACCGCTTGGTAGTCTTCGTACTTAAACACCCCTTCTAACAACAGGATGGGTTTAGTGACACCAAGTCCCCGCAAGCTGCGAGCTTCTTCCAAGCTGAGCAGCGCAAAACCTTCGGTATCGGAATCGAGAGCACGCGCACAATCAATCATGCCATGACCGTAGGCATTGGCTTTGACCACAGCGAGCCGCTTCGCCCAAGGGGCCAGAGCGCGCACTCTGCGCTGATTGTGATGCAGCGCTTCAAGATCAATATGAGCAACGAGAGGACGAAACATCAGTGACCGTGCTGCCCGCCGTAATGACCCGTATTCGCAAAATTCATAAATCGCGTATGTTGGCCCAAGAAGGTCAAGCGCACCGTGCCGATTGGGCCATTACGCTGTTTGCCAATGATGATCTCAGCCACCCCTTTATCTGGGCTGTCTGGGTTGTAAACTTCGTCACGATAAATAAACAAGATCAAGTCAGCGTCTTGCTCAATGGCCCCTGACTCCCGTAAATCACTCATCACCGGGCGCTTATTCGGACGCTGTTCAAGGCTACGATTCAACTGTGAAAGCGCCACCACAGGCACATTCAATTCTTTGGCCAGCGCCTTGAGTGAACGCGAGATCTCAGAAATTTCAGTGGCCCTATTTTCTCCACCATGGCCATTCGCGCTCATTAGTTGCAGGTAATCCACAACAATCAAACCTAAGCTACCGCATTCTCGATGCAAGCGGCGTGCACGCGCTCTCAAATCTAATGAGTTCAAGGCAGCAGACTCATCAATATGGATCGGCGCTTCAGACAATCTCCCCAAAGCATGGGTGAGTCTTTGCCAGTCTTCTGATTCCAGTTTTCCTGTACGCATGCGATGCTGATCCAAGCGCCCCACAGAGCCTAGCAAACGCATAGCGAGTTGGGTTGAACCCATCTCCATACTAAAAATCGCAACGGGCAAGCCTTTTTCCAAGCCTACATATTCTGCGATATTCAAGGCAAAAGCTGTTTTACCCATCGAAGGGCGACCGGCCACAATCACTAAATCCCCAGGCTGCAGCCCCGAAGTGTCTCTATCCAAATCGCTAAAGCCCGTGGGGACCCCAGTCACATCATCCGGATTATCGCGCTGGTACAACATATCAATCCGCTCAACGACCTGAGTCAAAATAGGTTGTAGCTGCTGAAACCCTTGATCGGTCTTAGAGCCTTCTTCTGCAATTTTAAAAATCTTGGCTTCTGCCTCATCCAGCAGCACCCGCGCATCGCGACCAGCGGGACTATAGGCACTATCAGCAATTTCAGTTCCAATTTGTGCCAAACTGCGCATCACTGATCGCTCGCGCACAATATCAGCATAGCGTTTGATATTGGCTGAACTGGGAGTGCTATTGGCTAAGGTGGCAAGGTAAGCCATGCCCCCCATCGCATCCAGCAAACCTTGTTGTCTGAGCGCCTCAGAGACCGTGAGCACATCAGCGGGGCGCGTCGCCTCGATCTGTGCATGAATCGCCGCATAAATACGACGATGATCTTCACGATAAAAGTCGTGTTCGTAGACGACTCCGGCCACGCGATCCCAAGCGCCATTGTCAATCAGCAGCCCCCCCAATAAAGCTTGTTCGGCTTCAGTGGAATGCGGTGGAAGGCGGATCAAATCAATACTAGGGTCGTTGGGCATGAAAACGGTGAAGGTGTGAAAAACAAAAAAAGCCAAAAAAAAAAGGGGAGCTCGCGCTCCCCTTATTCTACGCTTCTGCCCGTTCCTGCGGCACAGCGTGTATGAACTTCTTTGCTATTAAGATTCGCCGGTGACTTGAATCTTCAAGCTTGCAATCACATCCGTATGCAAAGACAGCGTAACGGTGTGCTCACCCACGGTCTTGAAAGGACCATCGGGTAAACGCACTTCCGTTTTAACGGCGTGGAATCCTTGAGCAACCAAGGCTTCCACGATATCGCCCGAGGTGACCGAACCAAACAATCGTCCATCCACACCCGCTTTCTGTGCAAGGGTCAATACCATGCCTTCCAGCTTTGCAGCACGGTCTTGGGCTTGCTTTAATACCTCAGCTTGCTGGCGCTCCAGCTCAGCACGACGTGCTTCAAATTCAGCGCGATTGGCAGAAGTGGCACGCTTTGCCTTGCCTTGAGGAATCAAGAAGTTGCGGGCAAAGCCATCTTTCACTTTAACGATGTCACCCAGTTGACCTAGGTTCACCACTTTTTCCATCAAAATAATTTCCATGACTCAGGGCTCCTTAGTCTTAGTGCAGGTCAGTGTAATGAAGCAGCGCCAAGAAGCGCGCACGCTCAATCGCTACACCCAACTGACGCTGATACAAGGCCTTGGTACC
>CAIVHB010000089.1 GCA_903905585.1 uncultured Ferrovum sp.
ATCTTGCGTGCCGTGCGCCATCAGAACAGGAATAGCTTGATTGGCGCTGTGAGCTTCTGCAGAAATGGCTTCGGGCATAGCAAAATAAGTCGAGAGCGCCATGATCCCGCCCAGTGCCTCGGGGTAGCGTAATCCTGCGTGAAGCGCAATGACGCCCCCTTGAGAGAAGCCTGCTAGTACGATGTTGTGGGACGCAATGCCACGTGTACGTTCATTGGCGATGAGGGCGTTCAGTAGGTCTGCAGATTTTCGCACACCTGGCTCATCGGTTTTACGCTCTAACCCATCTAAGGCAATGTCGTACCAAGCGCGCATCACAGCCCCGCCGTTGACGGTCACGGCTTGCTTGGGGGCATGCGGAAAAATAAAGCGAATGGCAAGCTCTTCAGGAAGCCCCAGTTCATGAACAATCGGAACAAAGTCCCAGCCATCTGCACCTAGACCGTGCAGCCAGATAACACTTTTAGTGGGGTTGAGGCCGGTAGAAAACTCTAGGCAAGGTAACAATGCTTGACGCATCAGAGGAATCCTTTAAAGGTGGGAGATGGGTTTGTTTGTCATGCGGTTCGTATTTTAAGTTTCGCGCACGAAGTGCAATCGTAAAGTTCACTGTCCTGTTGATGCCGCCCGTTCAGGGCGCCTTGCTGTCTTGGGGCGGAAGGCATCAATCCGCTCTTTATGTGTTTCTAAATAGGGGCCACCGATCAGATCAACACAATAAGGAACAGCAGCAAATACGCCATCCAGTGTTTCTTTAATAGCTTTGGGTTGACCGGGTAAATTAATAATCAAACTTTTGTTGCGAATCACACCCACTTGCCGCGAAAGAATGGCCGTGGGGACAAATTGCAAACTTACCGCACGCATTTGTTCACCAAAACCAGGCAGTACTTTATCTGCGACCGCAAGGGTGGCTTCAGGGGTGACATCGCGCGGGGCCGGTCCGGTCCCACCTGTGGTGAGAATGAGACAGCATTGCTCTTGATCCGCAAGTTCCCGCAGGGTGGCTTCGATACCAGCTTGCTCATCGGGAATCAGTCGGGTCACAAAGGATACGGGGTTCCAGAGTACTTCCCTCAGCCAATTTTCTAAGGCAGGAATGCCTTCATCAGAGTACACGCCTGCAGAGGCACGATCGCTGATACTCATAAGTCCAATCTTGGCAGGCTCAGGGGGGGGGAGTGTGGTGGTCATGTTGATATGTTTTATTCAATAATCTTAAGAAGGTTCTGCCCGGTGTTGGGCTTCGATGAGGGTCAGCACAGCACGATACAACTCACGAAAATGCTTAGGGGGCTTCCCATCTTCCTTTTCTTTTCGGGCGTTACGAATGATTTGTCTCAACGACGGAATATCCGCTTCTGGAAAGTCACTCAAAAATCCTGTTAAAGCTTCATCCTGTTCAATTAGGCGCTCGCGCCAATGCTCAGCCTGATGCTGGCGTGCGACCCCTTCACGCGAATGACCGGCCCAAATGTCCAGTTGAAGGCGCAATGGCGCTGGATCGACAGTACGCATCAATTTACCAATGAACTGAAGTTGCCGCCGCACGGCGCCATGGGCTTTGATGGATTTAACATGAACAAAGGCATCCATTAATTTCTCTGGCAAATCGAGTGAGCGCAACCGTTCAATACTTTGTCCGGCGAGTTCTTCACCCAAGGCTTGAAGCGCCAGCATGTCTCGTTTAACTTGAGATTTACTGGGCCCGTCATATTCTGAGCCAGCATCTTCTCCTGCCAGCAGGTCGTCATCATTTTGCTGCATCGCGCATCCACCTTGTAATCGTTTGCTATGATAGCCGATGGTCTTAATCGGAGTATGCAGTGTCTGAACCCCTACGATTCTCACAAACCCCAGAACACCTTAGAAATTTGGCTGCGCAAGTGCTCGACATTGCCAAGCGCCAAGGCGCCACCGCAGTTGAAGTAGAGGTCAGCGAAGGTTTTGGTCAAAACGTCACGATACGTTTGGGTGAAACTGAAACGATTGAGCACAATCGCGATAAGGATATGGGTCTCACCGTTTATTTTGGTGAGCGTCGGGGTAATGCCAGTACTTCAGACTTTTCTGCCTCAGCCATCGAAGATACAGTGCGGGCCGCTTGCACCATTGCACGTCAGACGGCAGATGACCCTTTTGCAGGTCTAGCTGATCCTGCACGATTGGCGGGCCCTGTCATTGTCGATCCTGGTTTGTTTCATCCTTGGGATGTATCGGTTGAAGAAGCATGCGAGATCGCTTTAGCTTGTGAAGCAGCGGCTATGGCGGTAGATCCCAGGATTAAAAACTCAGAAGGTTCAGCCTTCTCTAATCACGCCTCGCAGTTTGTGTATGCCAATTCCAATGGTTTTATGGGAGGCTATGCCACGACCCATTACAGCCTGGGTTGCACGGTGATTGCGGGTGAAGGTGAAGGTATGCAGCGCGATTATTGGTATACCAGTGCACGCAATCGTGAAGGAATGGAAAGCTTTGAGCATGTGGGTAAAACGGCCGGCGAACGCACGGTGCGGCGCTTGGATGCGCGCCGCTTATCAACACGTAAGGTCCCTGTGTTATTTGAGGCTCCTATTTCTGGTGGCCTGTTTGGAAGTTTTGTCAGTGCGATCAGTGGCGGCAGCTTGTATCGTAAATCTTCTTTCTTGCAAGACTCATTGGGCCAAGAAGTATTTGCTTCTCATGTCGGGATTTATGAAGACCCCTTCATCCCTCTGGGTATGGGGTCTAGTCCCTTTGATAACGAGGGGGTAGCCACCCGTGCCAGAGATGTAGTCAAAGAAGGCAAGGTACAAGGCTATTTCTTGGGCAGTTACTCTGCCCGAAAACTAGGTATGGAAACAACAGGCAATGCAGGTGGTGCGCATAACTTACGGATCACAGATACTGGCCATGACTTTAAGGCGCTGCTGCGTGAGATGGGTTCAGGATTATTGGTGACCGATATGTTGGGTCATGGCGTGAATGGGGTGACGGGTGATTATTCCAGAGGTGCTGCAGGTTTCTGGGTAGAGAACGGAGAGATTGCTTGGCCTGTTCAAGAAATCACCATTGCCGGTAATTTGAAATCGATGTTTAAAGAAATTCGCGCCATCGGCAATGATCGTCTGCCTCGAGGTTCACGCTTGGTTGGCTCGGTACTGGTTGACGGTATGACCGTCGCGGGCGAGTAGGGATATCAAGTGAAATGTCCTTTCTGCGGTCAAGATGACACCCCCGTCATTGATTCACGGGTGAATGATGATGGTCAGGCCATTCGCCGTCGTCGTCGTTGTACTGCTTGTGATAAGCGTTTCACAACCTATGAAACGGCCGATCTTCGGATGCCTCAGGTTGTGAAACAAAATGGGAAACGTGAAGAGTTCTCTGTTGATAAATTACGCCGAGGATTTGGTCGTGCCCTACATAAGCGACCCGTTGCGACCGAATTGGTTGAAGAATCGATTAAGCGCATTCAGCAAAAATTACTTGCTCGCGGGGAACGTGAAATTGAAGCCTTGCGTGTTGGCGAAATGGTGATGGAAGAATTACGTCGTTTAGATAAAGTAGCCTATGTGCGTTTTGCTTCGGTGTATCGAAGCTTTCAGGATATTGATGATTTTAGGGATGTGATTCGTGACCTTTGATCCCCCACAAAAAGACGATCGACTCTGGATGGCCAGGGCGATTGAACTAGCCGAACGAGGACTGAATACCACCACACCTAATCCCCGAGTGGGGTGTGTATTCGTTCAGCAGGGTGAGGCCATTGGCGAGGGTTGGCATGTGCGAACAGGTGATGCGCATGCGGAGATTCATGCTTTGAATGCGGCTCGTGAGACAGTAGCGGCAAGAGAACAAGCCAACGCTGAATTGGCAACAGGTCAGAGCGCTTTAGCTCCTATCGAAGTAAAGGGATGCACAGCCTATGTGAGTTTAGAGCCTTGCAGCCATACCGGAAGAACGGGACCCTGTTGTGATGCGCTCATTGAAGCGGGTGTGGGTCGCGTCGTGGTGGCAATGCAAGACCCTAATCCCTTAGTGCGTGGTCAAGGTATTGCACGTTTACAAAAAGCAGGAGTGACCGTGACCGTTGGCGTCATGGAAGCCGAGGCGCGTGCACTGAATCCCGGTTTTATTTCGCGCATGACCAAAGGCTTGCCTTGGGTGCGACTAAAAATAGGTATGTCTTTGGATGGGCGAACCGCTTTGGGCAATGGGGTGAGTCAGTGGATTACCAGTGAAGAATCTAGAGCCGATGCCCACGCTTACCGAGCACGCTCATGCGCTGTGCTGACAGGCATTGGAACCTTGCTTGCAGACGATCCCGCTTTGACGGTCCGGCACATTCCATGCGAACGTCAGCCACTGCGCGTGTTAATCGATGCCCATTTAGAAGTACCCCTCACCGCTAAGCTTTTAGCCGAGGGTCATGCTCTAGTGCTGACCCTTGAAAAAACACTTGCTACTTCTATTTCAAACGATGGGGCCGCGCGAGCTGAAGCTCTGCGAGCCATGGGGGTGACCGTTCTGGGTGTTCCTGCAGCGCATGCAGATAGTGGGCATCTGGATTTGGTTGCTGCTATGAAACTATTAGCTGAGCAGGGGATCAATGAGGTCTTGGTGGAAGCGGGGGCAAACTTAAATGCTGAGCTATTTAAAGCGGGATTAGTGGATGAGTGTATTTTTTACATCTCACCGCAATTGCTCGGAATGGGTGCGCAAGGCCCGGCGAGTTTAGGGCCTTTGGTGGAATTATCGAAAGCTTTTGCTTTGCAGTTTTCTCATATTGATCAGATTGGCCCTGATTTGCGTGTCACTGCTGTTCCTAAAATTAAACAAAATTAATCGTTCAAGAGATGCTTTAACCATGTTTACCGGAATTGTTGCAGCTGTGGGCCGTATTGCTGAAATCAAACCTTTGCCTAAAGGGGTGCGTTTAAAGATTCATACCGCAAACCTGCCTATGGCAGATACGCAATTGGGCGATAGCATCTGTGTGAATGGGGTGTGCCTCACTGCAGTGAGTTTGCATAAAAGTTCTTTCGAGGCCGATGTCTCGCGCGAGACCTTAGATTGCACGGTGGGCTTGGTTCAAGAAAGTGAAGTGAATCTTGAGAAGTCACTTGCCTTAACGGATCGGCTTGGTGGTCATCTCGTCTCTGGTCACGTAGATGGCGTCGGTGAAGTGCTGAACTTTGATGAGATTGGCGAAAGCTGGTTTTTAGAAATCCGCGCACCGGGAGATTTAGCACGCTATATCGCTCGCAAAGGTTCAGTGACGGTCAATGGAGTGAGCCTCACCGTGAACCATGTAAAGGGTGATGTCTTCGATATCAATATCATTCCGCACACACGCGAAGTCACTACTTTTCGCAATCTCAATGCGGGTGATCACGTGAACCTAGAGATTGATCTCATTGCCCGTTACTGCGAACGTATTCTCAGTTATCAAAAAGACCTTTAATCACTTCTTATTTGCTTTGACGATCAGAGCGATTTGAACGTAAATAAGATTTCGAGGTGAAGGCGAATCGATTAGCGTTCAGTGGATATATTCTGTCCCATAATGGATGGGAGTAATTAAGCTTGATTATTCATTTATTACCATGAGTAGTTTTACAATCATTCCTAATGCTATAAAGGTTGTAAGGCATGCAAACCCAATTTGAAGATAGGGCCCCGTGACTCTTTTTGCTATTAAGCTACCGCTTAACATGCCTAGTAATGCGCCTATTCCAAATGGAATTGCCACAGCCCAATTCAAATTTCCGCTTAGGGCGCTATTTAAAATAGATGCAATCGAAACCATTGCGATGACGGCCAGTGAGGTGGCAATAGTTGATTTCATATCTAGATTGGTGAATCTGCGTAAAACTGGCACCATCACAAAGCCACCTCCAACTCCCAGTAGCCCTGATAAAAGTCCGGCGACTAACCCTGAAAATGCTAAAAATCGTGCACACATTGCTGTCCATATAAATCGCCCGGATTCATCGTCACGCATACATGGCTGGCTTAAGTCAATGATACGTTCCGGTTCTGCGATAGATCGAGCCTGGACTAGGGTTCTATATGCAACAAAGAGCATGACGCTAGCAAAAAGAATAGTGAGCCATTGGTTATGCAAATGATGTGCTAACCAATTTCCTAAAGGGGTAAATGCGACTCCAGTTACTGCGATCAACATGGCAGCGCGATAGCGCACCATTCCCGCTTTCAGGCCCAATATAGCCCCAAGCGTTGCGGCCATACCCACAGCTAGTAAGCTTATGGGGCCTGCATCAGCGATACTCAAATGAAGCCCAAAAACGAGCAGAGGGACAGCGATGATACCTCCGCCTGCGCCGGTAAGAGCCAGCACCAAACCCACTGCAATACCTAAGGTGAGTGAAATACTCATCGAGTAACCTTGCTAAACATCCACATTCCTATCAGCATGAATACCACGAAGACGGCCGCTTTGATTTGACCCGCTGCTAATGAAACGATGGCCGGGCCAGGACAAAACCCTGCTAACCCCCAGCCTGCACCAAAGAGTATTGCGCCGATCACCAATGGCTTATCAATCTGCTTGGCGCCGGGAAAAGACAAATTACCTCCCAGGAAATTGAGAGTTCTTTTTTTGGCAATTGAAAAGCCAAAGAAGCCAATACAAACGGCTCCAGCCATCACAAACATGAGAGAGGGATCCCATAGCCCAAAAGGGTCTAAAAACCCGAGCACTTTGCTGGGGTCGGTCATTCCAGAGAGGATCAGTCCCAACCCAAAAATTAAGCCTGCAAGAAATTCCGATACGCGATGTTTCATTTGCAGCTCCTTAAAAAACATGTCTGACACAGTAGGTAGTTAAAAATCCCGTGCCCATAAACGTAAGAGTGGCGACTACAGAGCGGATCGATAATCGAGATAAGCCGCATATGCCATGCCCACTCGTACATCCCGATCCATAGCGTGTGCCAAATCCGACAAGCAGTCCTGCTATTGCGATGAGTAAAAAGGCAGAATCAATTTTGGGTGCATGAAGAACACCTGTGGGAAAGATCCAAGACGCAAGAAAGGGAGATGCAGCCATGCCCAGAATGAATGCCACCCTCCAAGCGATATCCCCATTTTTGGGAACGATGAACCCACCTAAGATTCCGCTTATTCCTAAAATACGGCCATTGATAAGGATGAAAGCGGCTGAGGCAAGCCCTAAGAGAAGTCCCCCTAAAAAAGATAAACCGGGAGTGAAGTGCAACCAATCAATATTCATTTTTTGCCTTTGTTTTGATTGCAAAAAAGCGCATACAGCACACCCATCACGGCTAAAGCCTTGGGGTCATTCATTTGGTAGAAGATATTTTTTCCTTCGCGTCGACTGCTGACCAAGGCTTCTTCTCTGAGAACAGTAAGTTGCTGCGAAAGTGTGGGTTGAGTGATGCCTAATAAGGCTTCGATTTCGCCTACACACATTTCGCCTTTTGAGAGTTGGCACAAAATGATGAG
>CAIVHB010000090.1 GCA_903905585.1 uncultured Ferrovum sp.
AGATACATTTACACCCAGACGTTTGGCCAACTCAGCGCCAACATCATCGTCAATCCCACCCTGACCATCTTCATGAAAAGGGCTAAATTTGCGATACACGCCAACCTTAAGGGTATGCGTGGAATGCACTCTATTCCAGGCGACATCTTCAGGTTGCACTTCTGCCTTGGCTGCAGCTGCAGGAGGTGTTTGAGGCGCATCATCGTCATCTGCGGCCACGGGCAGAGAAACAAGTAATCCAACGCCCAAAAAAACACCTGCGCCAACCATCAGGCTCTCTAGCCATAGACTTCTTAATTTGGAAGGAGTGATCACAAAATGACTCAATCTTCTATGTGGCGGCTAACGATATAGGAGCGCAGAGCCCATACCGCTTCCTGACTCATGATACCTTCAAAAGGAGGCATATATACGTTGCCATTACGCACTTTACCGCGACGAACCGAACCCTGAAAATACTCATCCGTTGCCGCATCCGTAGGCAGGTGCCGTAAGTCAGGTGCAATTCCACCTGAAACAGCCTCTAATCCATGGCAACGGGCGCAGTTTTGGTTGTAGGCAGAAGCCCCAATACGAATCGCTGTTGGGTTACCTTTGTAGGGATTCGCCTCGAGCCACTCTGCTCCAAGCTTAGGTAATTCATGGGTGTCGACCGCTTGAGGTGTCACATCACCGTGGGCATATGCCAAGGTCACAACCCCCAGACAGGCAGTTACCAGACTCAAAGCAATTAAAATACTTTTAGAGGTATTCAGATTCATGGTTTTATTCGCTCTTTCTAAATGCTTAAAAACCCTCAGGGCAAGGAGGAAGCCCCGAGGGACACAAATAGCTTGTGTAAAAAGACGCTGCTAATTCTTACTTAGTGTGCTGCAACAGGAACAATTGCTCCTGAATCGGCAGTGCTCTGATTAGAGAACAACTTGAATACCCAGACTGATCCGCCTTGGTTCAAATAGTTCACTTTCTTCGCTACGTCGCCACCCCACAAGGGAACTGCACCACCCCAACCGGACACCACTGCAATGTATTGCTGACCGTTCTCTTCCCAGCTCACAGGAGGGGCAACAATTCCGGTACCGGTCTGGAATTTCCAGAGCTCTTTACCGGACTTCGCATCAACTGCTTTCAGGAAACCTTCAGGTGTCCCATAAAACACCAAACCACCGTGGGTTGCCAACACACCACCCCACAAGGGAGCATTGTTAGTGATTTCCCACTCGGTTTTACCAGTAACAGGATTCACTGCGCGCAATGCACCGATGTAGTTTTCGTTGATGGTTTTGATAGTGAAGCCAGCACCCAGATAGGCAGCACCTTTCTTGTAGCCAACGGGCTCATTCCAGATTTCCATGCCCCACTCATTTGCAGGCACATAGAACAAGCTGGTATCAGGGCTATAAGCCATAGGTTGCTGATTTTTTCCGCCTAAGAAAGAAGGCGCAGCAAAAACCATCTGACCTTTCTTACCTTCAGCAGCCTCGTTAGGTGTGCCTGGGCGGTTCTCTGCAACATACTCAGGACGACCGGACTCAAGGTTAACGCCTTTGGCCCAGGTGATTTTCTTGACGAAGGGGAAGGCATTGATCAATTTACCGTTGGTACGATCATTCACATAAAAGAAGCCATTACGGTCAGCCTTACCACCCGCTTTGATAACCTTGCCGTCTTTCATCATGTCGAAGTTAACAAATTCATTCACACCATCAAAGTCCCAACCATCATTCGGGGTGTTTTGGTAACTCCAAACGATCTTGCCGGTATCTACGTTGATCGCAACGGTTGAGCAAGAGTAAAGGTTATCGCCTTCACGAGTATGGCTGTTCCAAGGAGCAGGGTTACCCGTTCCAGCGAACACCAGATTGGTTTCAGGATCATAGGTAAAGTTGTTCCATGTAGAAGCACCACCGGTTTTCCACATATCACCAGGCCATGATTTGTTGGTCTCACCAGAGATACCGTTCTCTTTTCCATTCATGAAGCCCATATGGCCTTCAACGGTAGGACGAGTCCAAACTAGTTTGCCAGTTTTTGCATCACGGGCATCAACACGCCCCACAACACCAAACTCACCACCGGAGATACCCGTCATCACCAAGCCTTTTGCGACTAGAGGCGCTGAGGTGTATGAATGACCGGCTTTGTAGTCGTCCAGCTTTTCGTCCCAAACCACTTTACCGGTGTTCTGGTCTAGAGCGATCAAGTGTGCGTCGAGCGTTCCAAAAATAACGAGGTCGCCATACAGGGCAGCACCGCGGTTTACCACGTCGCAGCAAGGCATAATGCCGTCGGGCAAGCGATGCTCATATTTCCAGAGTTGATTACCTGTTTTGGTATCGATTGCGAAAATACGTGAATAAGAAGCGGTAACAAACATTTTGCCGTTGTAAACAACAGGCTGAGATTCTTGACCACGTTGCTTCTCACCACCAAAAGAGAAGGACCATGCGGGTACTAGGCCAGCAACGTTATTGGTGTTGATTTTAGCGAGTGGTGAAAAGCGTTGGCCTTGTGAACCTAAACCAGCAGACAACACACCGGTGGTAATTTTGTTTGCGTTAACCAAATCTGCATCGGTGACGCCCGCTTGAGCGGTAAACGAAAGTGCCACTGCGAGCGAGAGCAGGCTGGGCAGTAAAGATTTGCTACGGGACATGGTTCTTCTCCTGAAATAATCTAATTATTCAGAACCTGTTCACGACACTGTTTTGTCGCTTCTAGTGGGTTCTGGGTTTCGGTGCAGTTCATACAGCCCGACACACACCTCAGCAAGGCTTAACGCAATGACTGTGCCAGCATGCACAAAAAACATTTATCTTATTGATATTTAAATGACTATCGATCTGGCAAAAAGTCAAAAAACACCTTAATTCATCTATATGAAGTTTTTCGCTCTGTAATGGCACCGTTACAGTGTTCCGCTACGGAACACTGTATTCAATCGGCCAACTGTGAACTAAAAGTAGGATGTTTTAAGTACGAGAATTTACTGGACTAAGAGAACACTTTTGTCGCAAGGTGTCGTAAATAAGGTCAACTCATCTCAATTATCTCAGCCACTCAACTATGCGTGCTCAACACAATTATGTTCTTTCACATAGAGAGATAGTTCTCGTCATGTGTATTGCACTGACATCAAGCCCAACGTTAGCCTTAGAAAACGTATCTTCAACGTTACTGGGGCTATGGATAGTGCAAGACAGTGCTTGCAGTGGATGCGATCCTACTAAAGGTGCTGAAACCGGAGCTGTTCTCCGCATTTACGAGCAAGGGATTCAGGATCCATTCAGCAGCGATTGCCATGGGGTCGTTCAAAGCAAGGAGATCTCAACTGAGTCTTATCGTGCGTTTCAAGAAAGATTAGGCGTGCCAGATCGCTGGTTGATTGCACAGGCCAAGCCCGAGAAAAATAGTGTGACTACCTATGATCTGTATTGCGGTGACAAAACCGTACTGAAAGTCATCGCCTTGCCCAACGGGGATTTGCTGCGCCCCACCGAAGCCAGCACCGTACTGCGCTTCCGCCGCCATTAACGTGAGCGATTTGGAGCGGGTGAAGGGAATCGAACCCTCGTCGTAAGCATGGGAAGCTTCTGCTCTGCCATTGAGCTACACCCGCGTCGTGATACGTAATTCTATCAGAACAGACTTAGCGCTAAACCAGCCAAAGTGACGTGTTAAGATTCTAAGATATATCTGGAATTTTTTTATGCCGCTTATCCTGATCAACGGCGAATCGCATACGCTGCCGGACAATTTAACCATCGCCGAAGCCATCGTTTCCCTTGGATTAAAGGGTAAACGTATCGCGGTTGAATGCAACGGGGTCATTGTTCCACGCAGCCAGCACACTGAACATCTATTACGCGAAGGCGACCGAATTGAGATCGTGGCTGCGGTGGGTGGCGGCTAAGCCCCCAAATTAATACAAATCGACCTAACAAAAAATATATTCAGAGCCCCCTATGGATCCTTTTATTCTTGCTGGAAAAAAGTACGCATCGAGACTATTGGTTGGAACGGGAAAGTACAAAGATTTTACTGAAACTAAAGCAGCCATAGATTCCAGCGGAGCCAATATAGTCACCGTAGCGATTCGTCGCACCAATATTGGCCAGACAAAAGGTGAACCCAACCTTTTGGATTACCTCTCCCCTGATCAATATACCCTGCTACCCAATACGGCGGGTTGCTATAACGCCGAAGATGCGGTGCGTACCTTACGCCTAGCACGAGAATTACTAGATGGCCATAGCTTGGTCAAGCTGGAAGTTTTGGGGGATTCTCATACCCTTTTTCCAAATATGGTTGAAACCCTAGCCGCAGCAAAAACACTCGTGAAAGAAGGATTTCAAGTGATGGTGTATTGCAGTGATGACCCCATCATGGCCCGCGAATTAGAAGAGATTGGCTGTGTAGCAGTGATGCCACTCGCTTCTCTCATTGGTTCGGGCATGGGCATTTTGAATCCTTGGAACCTCCGCATCATCTTGGATCATGCCAAGGTTCCTGTGATTGTAGACGCCGGGGTAGGAACCGCTTCCGATGCCACGATTGCGATGGAATTAGGATGTGCAGGTGTGTTGATGAATACCGCCATTGCGCAGGCAGGCAATCCAGCTCTCATGGCTTCGGCGATGCGTAAAGCGGTGGAATCTGGCCGCGAAGCCTTTCTAGCCGGGCGCATGCCGCGTAAAGAATATCAAGCCAGCCCAAGTTCACCTACAAGCGGGATGATTGCTTGATCAACGAACCACAAGAAGAGCAGGCCGCTTTGTATCCCCATATTCGAAGCTTTGTAGTTCGGGCCGGTCGCATGTCTGTTGCTCAGACGCGCGCGATTGAAACTCTGTTTCCACTTTTTGGTTTGGAATATAAAACTCAAACCCTTGATGTCTCCTCTGTATTTGATCGTGACGCCCCTTTGGTTTTAGAGATTGGTTTTGGGATGGGTGATACCACAGCAGAAATTGCCGCCCAACAACCACAATTCAACTTTCTGGCGATTGATGTGCATCCACCTGGAGTGGGAAATCTACTGAAATTGATTCAAGAGCGGCAACTCACTAACGTTAAAGTCATGCAGCACGATGCTGTAGAGATAGTACAGAACATGATTGCTGAAAATAGTCTGCACGGTATCCATATTTACTTCCCCGATCCGTGGCCCAAAGCCCGTCATCACAAACGCAGGCTCATTCAGCCACCTTTTGTGGCACTCCTGACTTCTCGTCTCGCTGCAGGCAGTTATTTTCATTGTGCTACTGACTGGGAACACTATGCAGAGCAAATGCTAGAAGTATTGAGCGCAGAGCCTAAGCTTGAAAATACTTCTACTGGCTTTGTTGAAAGACCTGACTGGCGGACAGAAACCAAATTTGAACGCCGTGGATTAAAATTAGGTCACGGAGTATGGGACTTGGTATTTAGGCGTCGCGCAGAAAAGCCTGAATAAGATCGTTCAAAAATCGACTGCCTAGCTCAGTCGGTGCAACACATTTGGTATCTCTGCGCACCAAGCCTTTTTTTTCTAGCGCATCTAACGTGGGTAAAAATCTTTGAATGGGCAGTCCTGTTCGTCGATTAAATAGATCCAAAGAAAAACCTTCAGTTAAGCGAAAGGCATTCATCGCAAATTCAAAAGGAAGATCTTTGTCAGGCACGCGTTCACTAGATTGTAGGGCACTGTTATTGTCTGCGATGGCATCCATCCATGCCCGCGGATGGCGATGACGCACTTCGCGCACTACATGATCGCGATACGACAACTTGCCATGCGCACCTGGCCCAAGCCCCAGGTAATCTCCAAAGGTCCAGTAATTCAAATTATGTAAGCACTCGGCACCGGGCTTGGCATAGGCCGATGTTTCATAGTGCCTAAAGCCCGCGTGATCGAGCCGCGCCGTAATTGCATCTCCAATTTCTGCAGCTTCATCACTATTTGGCAATTCGGGAGGATGCCTATGAAAAGGCGTATTGGGCTCTAAAGTGAGTTGGTAACAAGACAGATGCGTGGTACCAAAACTCAATGCAATTTCTAAATCCTCCAAAGCTTCTGCCTGAATTTGATTAGGCAGGGCATACATGAGATCCAAGTTGACTCGAGGAAAAATCTCTTGCGCCAATGAAGCAGCGCGACGCGCTTCATCTGCATCATGAACCCTTCCAAGTACTTTGAGATGCTGGGGATTGAAGCTTTGAATACCCAAAGACACCCTGTTTACCCCTGCTGCACGGTAAGCCTTGAAGCGCTCTACTTCAACTGTTCCGGGGTTAGCCTCCATCGTGATTTCAGCATCCACATGCAGCGGCAATAAAGTGCGCACCATGGTTAATAGTTGATCTAGCCCTTCAGCGCTTAATAAGCTGGGGGTACCTCCACCAATAAATACAGTCTCAATGCGACGCCCCCAAACTGAAGGGAGTGCGGCGTGTAAATCTGCTTCAAAGGCCTTTAGGTAGGACGCTTCAGGAAGATCCACTGAACGAAATTCGTGAGAATTAAAATCACAGTAGGGGCACTTTCGCACGCACCAGGGAAAATGAATATAAAGCGATAAAGGAGGTGGTTGATCAAAAAACACCCCAAATCGAGGAGGCGCTACGATTTGCATAATTCAAGTAATCGCCGCATGGCTTGGGCTCGATGACTCAAAGAATTCTTTTGTTGCGAGGATAAATCAGCCGAAGTACAGCTCAATTCATTGATCCAGAAAAGGGGGTCGTAACCAAAACCTCCGCTGCCAGAGGGCTGTTGAACAATACTTCCTAGCCAACGTCCCTGCGCCACAATCGGATCAGGATCTTCAGCATGGCGAACCAAAACAAGCGTGCACACAAATGCCGCACACCGATCAGCAATACCGGTCATGCGTTCTAGCAATAGCGCGTTATTTCTGGTATCTGATTTAGGTTCTCCCGCATATCGAGCAGAATGCACACCAGGCGCACCACCCAGCGCATCCACACATAATCCCGAGTCATCAGCGAGACTAGGCAACCCAGACAAACGTGCAGCATGACGCGCTTTAGCCAGCGCATTTTCTAGGAAGGTCAGATAGGGTTCGGGGGCTTCAGGTATAGCTAATTCGCCCTGCGAAATAAGAGAAACCCCAATTGGCTCAAGCAAAGCAGCAAACTCTTTGCGTTTTCCATCATTGTTACTGGCTAGAAGCCATTTTTGTGAAGTCATTATTCAACCTTAAAGGACTCAATTAACTTTGTAGAGTCATCGCCTGAAGGTGCATCAATTCTTGGGTCCCCTTTTTGCCTAAGGCCAACATCGCTTGCAAGTGCTCCGAAGAAAAAGGGGCTCCTTCTGCCGTTCCTTGAATTTCTACAAAATGTCCGGCAGCCGTCATCACCAAATTCATATCGGTCTCACATCCTGAGTCTTCCTGGTAATCCAGATCTAAGAGCGCACGGCCTTCAAACATCCCTACAGAGATGGCAGCCACGGGCTCACGAACAGGGTTTTCAACAATGAAGCCTTCTCCTTGCATCCAACTCACCGCATCCATCAAGGCTACCCATGCTCCCGTGATAGATGCCGTGCGGGTTCCTCCATCTGCCTGCAACACATCACAATCAATTTGAATGGTGCGTTCTCCCAAAGCCTTCAGATTGACAACAGAGCGCAATGCGCGGCCAATCAAGCGTTGAATTTCTTGTGTTCGGCCGCTTTGCTTGCCGGAAGCCGCTTCCCGATTGCTACGAGTATGCGTAGCTCTCGGAAGCATGCCGTATTCAGCCGTGAGCCAGCCCTGTCCCTTACCTTTTAGAAAGCCAGGCACTTTCTCTTCAACGCTTGCAGTACAAAGCACCCTAGTATCTCCAAACTCCACAAGAACCGATCCTTCGGCATGATGGGTAAACTTTCGGGTAAATCGGATGGGACGTAGGGCATCGTCAGCGCGTTGGTGGGCTCGCATAGTGAATCTCCAGAGTTAATCTTTCCTTGATAACATCACCCTCTTTATAGCGCAACGACCTGACCATGAATTCGATCTTCAGCATGACCGGCTATGCCGCAGTTAACAAGGATTTTGCCTGGGGTAGCTTGACGATCGACCTCAAAACAGTCAATCACCGATACTTAGAGGTGAGTTGGCGAGGCCCTGAGGAATTAAGACAACTTGAGTCCGTCATGCGTGAGGCAATCGGTAACCGCATTAGCCGCGGGAAAATTGAATGCCGGATGAATCTTCACCTTAAGGATGCACAAGCCAGTGCTGAACCTAATTTTGAACTATTGGAAAAATTAGCGCATTGGCAGGGTGAGGTATTAAAATTGCATCACAGTGCTCCACTACTGAGTGTGGCGGAATGTTTATCTTGGCCGGGAATGTTTCAAAGAACCGCCATAGATGCTGAAGCGCTTTCACGTCTTGCGATGACGCTTCTTGCCGATGCACTGGGTGAGTTGTGCTCCAGCAGGGCACGCGAAGGGGATCGTCTACGTTCACTTCTTATCGAGCGTGCCCAGGAAATTGAGCGCCTGCGCCTGGAAGTGAGTCCTTCTATTCCTCTTCTCGTGAAACAATATCAGGAGAAACTAGCGGCCAAATTACGAGAAGCATTAGGGCGTGATGACGAAGATCGTATCAGGCAAGAAATAGTGATGTATGCCTCCCGTATCGATGTGGAAGAAGAAATTGCCCGACTGGGCGTTCACGTTACAGAACTCATACGTGTGTTAGAGAAGGGTGGCGCAGTTGGAAAGCGCCTTGACTTCTTGATGCAGGAATTACATCGAGAAGCGAATACACTGGGCTCTAAATCTGTCGCTAGCAGTACCTCAGCCGCATCGCTTGAGCTTAAAGTACTGATCGAGCAGATGCGTGAACAAGTTCAGAATCTGGAATAATTAAATTGGAAGAATTTGCCGGATCTATTTTTCTTATTGCCGCCCCTTCGGGCGCAGGCAAGTCCAGCCTCGTCAAAGAACTACTGATGAGAGATGCGCGCCTGCACCTGTCGATCTCGCATACCACTCGTCCCCCCAGACCCGGTGAACAGGATGGGCGGGAATACCATTTTGTGAGTCGTGAGCAATTTAATGCGATGCGAGATGCGGGCGAGTTCCTTGAATCGGCTGAAGTATATGGCAATGGCTACGGAACCTCAGCCCATTGGATTCGAAGCCAACTTGCACAAGGAAACGACGTTCTTTTGGAAATTGACTGGCAAGGTGCGCAGCAAGTCAGAAAACTTTTTCCTGCATGCATTGATATCTTCATTTTACCCCCCAGCCTAGGTAGCCTTGAACAGAGATTAATCGGTAGAGGAACGGATACCAAAGAAGTCATCTCGCGACGTTTAGCCTCAGCCCACGAGGACTTAAGCCATGCGGGAGAATTTGAATATGTTATTATCAATGATCAGTTTTCGGATGCGGTAGACGATCTCGCTGCCGTTGTTCGTTCAGGTCGATGTCGGCGACAGCAGCAATTTCTCCGCCGTCCCCAGATCCTGTCCACCCTATACCTATAAGGAACGCATCATGGCCCGGATTACGATTGACGACGCACTCAAGCTCATCCCTAACCGTTTTGAGCTCACGCTTGCTGCAACCTACCGCGCACGCCAACTCGCTAATGGCGCAACCCCTATGCTTGACCCTAACAAGGACAAGCCCACGGTGCTGGCCCTGCGCGAAATTGCAGCAGGTAAGTATGGCGCAGAAATTTTATTGCAACGCACGCCCACCTAATGAACGCGCGACCGCTGCTATAAACGCAGCGGAAATAAGCCGTGAATGAGCCCACCCCCATCTTTACCAGTTCCCCCGGTTCACTCGTAACCGGGTTAAGTGAGATGGTGTCCGACTATCTCAAGCCAAAAGATGTCGTGATGGTGGAAAAAGCGTTTGCAGTTGCTGAGGCAGCGCATCGCAACCAAACACGCCGGAGCGGCGAACCCTACATTACGCATCCCTTGGCCGTCGCAACTATTTGCGCAGGGTGGCACCTTGATGCGCAAGCACTTTCAGCAGCGCTGCTTCACGATACAGTCGAGGACACTTCTACTACAGGGCAAGAGATTGGCCGCCAGTTTGGCCGTGCGGTTGAAGAATTGGTTGAGGGGCTAAGCAAACTAGATCAAGTGGAGTTCCAATCTGAGCAGCAAGCCCAGGCAGAAAATTTTCGCAAAATGTTGCTCGCTATGGCACGAGATGTCCGCGTCATTTTGGTTAAGCTCGCCGACCGCTTGCACAACATGCGCACACTTGACGTCATGTCGCCAGAAAAACAAAAACGCATCGCTCGAGAAACACTTGAGATTTATGCTCCCATAGCAAATCGCTTGGGCTTGCATAGAGTGCATCAAGAATTAGAAGATTTAGGGTTTCTTTATTTGTACCCTAATCGTCATCAGGTACTCTCCAAAGCGGTCAAGTCAGCGCGCG
>CAIVHB010000091.1 GCA_903905585.1 uncultured Ferrovum sp.
GCGCTTGGAGTTTAGCGATCAGGTCGAAGAATTTCTTTATGCCTTAAGTTTGGCATGAAGCGTGCTTACAGCATTATTTGTTAAACCTTTTGGAGAATTCTGCATGTTCAACACACCATCAACCCTCATTAAAAGTCTCCTTGCACTTCCTTTATTTTTTGCGCTGAGTCATGGGGCTCAAGCTGAAACCGTAGCGCGTTACGGAATATCCATGACGGATATCCCTCTTACTACTGGTCAGCCAGACCGAGGCGCGGGCGGCTATCAGTTTTCTGGACATACGATTTATGACCCCCTCGTAGAGTGGGAGATGAATGTAGACGCTCGTCCCGGAAAGCTTATCCCAGGACTTGCGCTCTCTTGGAAGGAAGACTCGAAAGATAATAAAAAATGGATTTTTACCTTACGTCACGGGGTAACATTCCATGATGGCTCGGAGTTCAAAGCAGATTCGGTCATCTGGAACTTAGATAAAGTCCTCAATGACAAATCGCCTCAGTTCGATGCAAAACAAAGCGCTCAAGTTCGACCACGTATTCCTTCAATCGCATCCTTTCGTAAAATCGATGAATACACGGTTGAAATCACCACTAAAGAGGTGGATTCTCTTTTCCCTTATCAACTTCCTTACTTCCTCATCAGCAGCCCTGCGCAGTGGGAAAAATTAGGCAAAGATTGGAATAAATTTGCTTCGGATCCTTCTGGCACAGGCCCTTTCCGTCTGGAAAAATATGTTCCGCGTGAACGCGCAGAGCTGGTTAAAAATGCCAGTTATTGGGACAAAAATCGTATCCCCAAAACAGATCGCGTCATTTTAATTCCTATCCCTGATGCCCTCACCCGCGCCAATGCTTTGATGAATGGCCAGGTGGATATGATTGAAGCCCCTGCTCCCGATGTGGTGCCCCAGCTTAAAGCCGGTGGTTTTAAAATTGTCACGAACATCACACCCCATGTATGGCCCTACCATTTCAGTACGCAACCCGGTTCGCCCTGGGCCGATATTCGAGTACGTAAGGCAGCCAACCTCGCAGTGGATCGCGAAGGCATCATCAAACTGTTAAACGGCCTGGCTAAGCCCGCTGAAGGTCAACTTGATGCTTCCAGCCCTTGGTTTGGTAAACCCAGCTTTAAACCAACGTATGACCTTGCTGCGGCGAAAGCATTAATGGCTCAGGCTGGATATAGCAAGGCAAAACCGATCACCACGAAAATCATTGTCTCTACCACGGGATCTGGGCAGATGCTGTCTCTACCCATGAACGAGTATGTTCAGCAGAGTTTGGCGGAAATCGGCATTAACATTCAGTTTGAAGTCGTTGAGCAAGAAAATCTCTACCTACACTGGCGCAGCGGATCAAAGGCTGACATGAATGCTGGTAAAGGTATTACGGCAGTCAACGTTGCCTATGTCACTGCCGATCCCTATGTGGGTATTGTGCGTTTCATCGACAGCCGGGCCATCGCCCCCAACGGAGTGAACTGGGGTGGTTATAGCAATCCCAAAGTGGATGCGATGATCGACAAAATCCGTATTACGTTTGATCAAAAAACACAGGATGCCTTGTTGGCTAACTTGCACGAAATCATGGTGGATGATGCCCTGTGCTTATGGGTTGTGCATGATGTGAATCCCCATGCACTCTCTCCTAAAGTGAAGGGCTATACCCAAGCGCAGCACTGGTTCCAAGATCTCACCACGATCAAGATGTAATCGATGTTTTTTTACGTTTTAAGGCGCTTACTCTATGCCATACCGATCGCTCTTGGTGTCACGCTGATCTCGTTTCTGCTGGTTTATCTGGCTCCGGGCGATCCTCTTAATGCCATCGCCCCGTCAGACGCCCCAGCAGAAACCATTGCAGCTCTTAAGGTCGCCTATGGGCTAGATAAGCCTCTGCCGATGCAATATGGTTTATGGCTATTAAGAGCTGTTCAAGGTGATCTGGGTGTATCGATTGCGTCAGGGCGCCCGGTTGCTGCAGAGGTGCTGACTGCGGTGCGTAACACCTTGGTTTTGGCTGGCATAGCCGGAGCCATAGGGATATTTTTTGGCTGCTTGCTGGGGGCTTTAGCAGGCTACTGGCACGGTAGTTGGATTGACCGTATTGCAACCTTCTTATCTGTGATCGGCGTCAGCGTTCCCCACTATTGGTTGGGTATGGTGCTGACCATTATCTTCTCAACATGGCTGGCTTGGTTTCCTGCCATGGGTGCGGGGCCGGGTGGCTCAGCAGAGTGGCTATGGGATTACGCGCACATGCGCCATTTAGTTTTACCCGCCATTACCTTATGCGTGATTCCTCTGGGCATCATTACCCGCACGGTGCGCGCCTTAGTGGCCGATATGTTAGATCAAGAGTTCGTCATTGCTTTACGCGCACGCGGGCTTTCTAATGCAACTATTTTCAAACACGTCGCAAAAAATACTGCTCCAACTGTTCTCGCAGTTTCAGGATTACAACTTGGTTATTTAATGGGCGGTTCAATTTTGGTAGAGACTGTATTTGCCTGGCCAGGGACAGGGTTCCTGCTGAATACAGCCATCTTTCAGCGTGACATTCCTGTTCTGCAAGGAACCATCCTCATTCTTTGTATGTTCTTTGTTGCCCTGAACTTAATCGTAGATATTATTCAACCACTCATTGATCCCAGGATGGCAAGAGCATGAGTTCTAGAGCGCGCATCTCTGGCCGAAGCTACTGGTTTGTTGTCTTTCATCAGCTTAAACATGAGCCGGTTGCATTATTCAGCGCACTCCTTTTATTGCTTATTTTTTTGGCGGCCATTTTTGCTCCATGGTTAGCGCCCTCAGATCCTTATGCCACGAGCATGATCCATCGCTTGCAGCCCATTGGTAGCCCGGATCATTTACTTGGTACAGATGAGCTTGGACGAGACATGCTTTCGCGTCTTATGTTTGGCGGAAGACTTTCTCTATTAATGGGGGTAGCTCCGGTTTTTATGGCTTTTGTGATTGGCACCAGTATTGGTTTATTCGCAGGGTATGTGGGCGGCAAAATCAATATGATCATCATGCGTATGCTCGATGTTTTCTATGCTTTTCCTTCTGTGCTTTTAGCGGTGGCGATTTCTGGCGCCTTGGGCCCAGGCATGATGAATAGCCTTTTTGCACTCACCTTAGTATTCATACCCCAACTCGTCAGAGTAGCTGAAAGCGTGACCACCCAAGTTCGGAAACTGGATTACATCGAAGCCGCACGAATGAGTGGTGCCCGTTCTTTCTCTATCATTCGCGTACATGTTTTGGGCAACGTGCTTGGCCCAGTCTTTGTGTATGCCACAGGCCTACTTAGCGTCTCCATGATTTTGGGATCAGGCCTGTCCTTTTTAGGACTCGGCGTCAAACCCCCAGAGCCCGAGTGGGGGCTGATGCTCAACACTTTGCGCTCCGCAATTTTCAAAGAACCTTTAATTGCTGCACTTCCGGGTGCCATGATTTTTGTGACCTCGATCGCTTTTAATTTGTTGGCTGATGGTGTGCGCTCAGCGATGGATATCAAGCGATGACCCCTATCATTCTGCAGGTCCGCAACCTTAAAAAGTATTTTCCCGTTCGAGCAAATCTATTTTCTCGAGAGCAGAAATTTGTCCATGCTGTCGACGATATTAGTTTTAATGTAACGAAAGGACGAACTCTTGGCATTGTGGGGGAGTCAGGGTGTGGCAAATCCACGACTGCTCGTCTTATCGCCAACCTCATGCCCGCTGACAGTGGGGCGATTATTTTTAACGGTGAAGGCGTAGGAGAAATTGGCGGCCTTGAACTTAAATCTTTCCGTAAAAAATTACAGATGGTATTTCAGGATTCCTTTGCTTCGCTGAATCCAAGACTGACCATTAGTGAGACCATCAGCTACGGGCCCATGGTGCACGACACATCCAAAGAGGATGCACATCTCCAGGCCCATGATTTGCTCGCAAAAGTAGGGTTAGACCCTGACCTGTTTGCGTCCCGTTACCCACACGAACTTTCAGGGGGTCAGCGCCAACGGGTGAACATTGCACGCGCACTTGCATTTAATCCCGAAGTGGTCATTCTGGATGAAGCAGTGGCAGCGCTTGACAAGTCTGTTCAGGCGCAGGTGTTAAACCTTCTGCAGGATTTAAAAGCCGAATTTGAATTAACCTACCTTTTCATTTCTCATGATCTGCATGTTGTGCATTACATCAGTGATGACGTCATGGTGATGTATCTGGGCCAGATCGTTGAAATGGGTCCGGTTGAACAGGTTTATAGTGAAGCTGCACATCCCTATACCCGTGCCTTGCTTTCTGCAATTCCGTCAATGGATCCAGCGCATCGCACACAGAAGTCCCCTATCACTGGGGATCCACCTAACCCCATTCACCCCCCTTCAGGATGTCGTTTTCATGACCGCTGCGAACACGCGCGCGCAATCTGCGCAAGCTTAGTGCCAGCGTTGATGCCCGTGCAGTCTAGCCATGTTGTGGCATGCCATATGAATCACCCTTCCTCTGGATATGAGACCTCAGGGTCTGATGTTCAATACGCTTCAGCAGGAGCCACTCGATGAGCGCTATCAAGCCTCTTGTTTCGGTTGAGCATCTTTCGCTTGCCTTCACTGGCAATCGCAAAGCGCAGGCCCTGACTGATGTGAGTTTTCATCTGCATGCAGGCGAAGTGCTGGGGCTCTTGGGCGAATCTGGTTCAGGTAAAAGCGTGACCTTGCGAACCTTGCTGCGCCTGCATTCTGAGCGCACAACCCAAATATCAGGTCTGATTACAGTGGATGGGCTCGATGTCTTAGCCCTGAATTCGCGTGCCCTACAGGCCTATCGCGGTGCCACCACCTCAATGATTTTCCAAGAACCAGGCTTGGCGTTCGATCCGGTCTACACCATTGGTCAGCAAATTGTTGAAGTGATTCTCGCGCATGAAGCGGTGAATCATTCGGTTGCCCGCCATCGCGCTCTAGAGATGTTAGATCGCGTTCAAATCCCTCAAGCCAGACGTCGCTTCGATGCCTATCCCCATGAACTCTCAGGGGGCATGCGCCAGCGCGCGATGATTGCCTTGGCCTTGGCTTGTAAGCCCAAACTCTTGCTGGCTGATGAACCCACCACGGCGCTCGATGCTACCGTTCAAATTCAGATTCTGTTATTGCTGCGTGAACTACAAAAAGAAACAGGCATGGCAGTCATTTTTGTCACGCATGATATTGGCGCTGCAGTTGAAATTGCAGATCGCATTGCAGTCATGTATGGCGGGCGCATTGCAGAAGAGAATGCAGTTGCTGGAATCGTTCAGCATCCCAGCCATCCTTATACCGCAGGGCTTCTTGGTGCAACGGTTGATTCCAGTCATCGCGGCAAACCTCTCATTTCTATTCCCGGTTCACCGCCCAACCTGGCCAACTTACCACCGGGTTGCCCTTTTGCACCTCGCTGTACCAGCGCGAGTGATCAATGCCGCACGGAGTGCCCTTCAGTAGTTGAAAGCCCCGCACATGCTGATCTTGCAAGCCCCCCCCGCCTCGCGTGCTGGCACCCAATCCGCTAGCTCTTATCACCTTGAGTAGCGCTCAAGTTCGTTCGCATTAAACCAAATATTTAGCTTTATTCAGCGCTTCCTTGCGGCAAATCGTCTGCTACATTGCTTGAATTGAATGGAGGGTGGGAGGCTATGCGGTTTGAGCAAAAAAGGAATAAGTATTATAAAGTATTACCTTTCAATACTTTTATAGGTAGGCAAGCCATGACCCTTTCAGCCAAACCGATATCGGTCAAACTCGAACCAGAAATGAAAAAAAGAATAGAAGATTTAGCTGAATCAAGGCAAAGATCTACTCACTGGATGATGCGAGAGGCCATCAGTCAATTTGTAGAGCGAGAAGAAAAAAAAGAGGCCTTCCGGAAAGACACTTTAAATGCTTGGAAGGAATTTCAAGCGACAGGCTTGCATGTAAGTGCAGCGGAAGTTGAAAAATGGTTAGCTAGTTGGGGAACCCATGCAGAATGCCCTCCACCAGAATGCCAAAAGTAATGTATTCACCGTTAGCGATTTTAGATCTAAAACGCATACACGATTTCTTGCTCCCCAAAAATCCCCTCGCAGCAAAACGTGCAGCAGAAACCATTCTTAAAAATCTCAAAATCCTCTCATTTCAACCTGAAATGGGTCGACTGATTGACGAATTGCCAGATGAATTTCGCGAATGGCCTATCGATTTTGGCGATAGCGGATATCTAGTGAGATATCGTTATGATGGCGAGCAAATTTTGATTATCGCCATTCGCCATCAAAAAGAATTCGGTTTTTAAATTAGCTCAGAATCAGGCGAAGGGGGAGCATGGCAGAGGGTTTGAAGCCGTGACGACTGTAAAAGCGGTGAGCGGATTCGTTGGTGGTATCAGTGAGTAAGGTGATGCGTGCGCAGCCCTGATCGCGGGCTTCCTGGATGGCACGCTCAATAATCTGTGAACCAAACCCTCTGTCTCGCCACTCGGGCAACACGAACATATCTTCCAGTATCGCTACCTTTGCACCCAACGCAGTCGATACTGAAAATAGCACATTCACCATTCCCACGATGGCGCTCTGCTCTTTAGCAACCAAGATCAGACCAATAGAAGGATTCTCAATAATCAGCGTCAACCCTAAAACCTGCAACTCAGGATCTGGCTGAAAATCATGCTCTTGTGCAAATAACACGCCCAATAACTGGGCAAGCACAGGCACATCATCCAGTTTGGCAGGAATAACTTCCATCTCAGAACAACTCCTCATCCCTATCCATCAAAAAATTGAAGTCAGTGCCCTTGAATCAATATTAAGTTGATGTAGGGATACGTTTTTCAGTGCGCGCGTTCTTCGCTTCATCAATATAAAACCTGCTTGACTAGATCAGAAGGATTTTTTGATGAAGGCGATGAGCTTACCCCGCCCGCCATTGATTCCTTTGGTATCAGCGTAAGCAAGAGGATTGGCACTGGTGTCCCCATACGCTAGGCTCACAAGGTAATTGTCACCAAGATCTTTATCAAGCTCTATACGATATTCATTGAAGCTATAAAACTTGTAGTTCGCCACTTCTTGCCGTCCCGCATGCAGGATCAAGGTATACCCCGCAGGTAACTCCACATTCACATTACCCTCAAGATATTGCGAACCTTTGCTGCTGCCATTGGGCGTGAGACCAAGGTCGGGACCGGCAGCCAGCGCGTTCACCCCAAAGTAATCTGAAATTTCGCGCCAATACTTGAGGTTCAACATCTTCCAAGTAAGGCCGAAGTAGCCTTCTAAGGTGTCATATTTTTGATGTGAATTGGCCTCGAACGCGTTGATAAATGTCCAGCGCCAAAGGCCAATATCGTAGGTCACATCGCCAATCGTATTGGTATACCCCCCATAGGGGTCTGACTCAAAATGTCCGTTGTGAATGGTGTCATTACTCACATTAGAAATCCAGAACCCTAAATACCAACCACTAGGAAAAGTGTATTGCGTGGTAGCTTGCAGAGCAGGGCGCTCAGAGGTGTAAGACACCCCTCTCGAAACGTATTGAGAATACAAACCCACACTCGAGGCCCAAGGCGAAGCCGGTTCGGAGGAGGCAATGGGAGCAGGCATCACTCCCGGCATGACCGGCGTTTCATTGCTACGCATTTCATTGGCACTCAATACAAGCGCGTATGAATTCCCAGACAAGGAAAGATGGTCAGCAATCTGGATCTGGCTAGCGCCAACTGAATCTTCCGCCGCTATCACAGTCCCCGCTAGCGAAAGAGCCCCTAAAAGAGCAGCACGCCAGAGAATCCTATCAAACATACATTAATGCGCAGCCTCAGCCCTCGCCACACCCGTTTTTGAGAACAGCACAGGGGCTGAACCCGGAAGAAGTGCCATAGCGGTTAAGGACAATCGATCATCACGCTGACTCATCATGTAATTGGCTCCGCTATCCGTGCTCACTAAAGAGACACCATCTAGAGCCACACCTATTAATTTACCGTCTGCATCTTCAGCTAGATCAGTAATCGAACTATCGGTATTCGTGGCTGATGCTTGCCACGTCTTGCCTGCATCACGCGAGGCAAAGGCTTTACCCAGCAAACCACCTACTACAAGGGTGCCATCCCGCAAAGCCACGCCGGCCCACAAGCTACCCTTATTGCCGGTATCCATAAAATCCCAATGCTCGCCCTCGTCTTTGCTATGCAGCACCAAACCACGCTCAGCAACGACGTAAAGGCCTCCCTTGCTATCTGGGAAGAGTTTGAAGAGATTTAAATCAGCATGTTTAGCACCCGGGGGAGCAGGAATAGTAATGGGATTCCAGGTTTTACCGCCATCCTGAGTACGCAAGAAGGTAGACCAAATTCCTGCGGCATAACCGTTTTGCGCATCCTTAAACCAAATACTTAAGATAGGAAGATCGGCTTTACGCTCATCGCGTTGGAGTATCCAGTTTTCACCGCCATCGGTAGTCGCAAAAATTGCGCCCCAGTGTCCCGCAGCCCAACCATGTTGAGCATCAACAAAGCTCACACTCGTAAAAGTTAAACGGGTGGGTACGTTTTTGGCTTGCCTGAAAGTCTTACCTGCATCATCCGATAACAAAATCGCGCCATGATCACCCACCGCCACAATCCGTTTACCTGCAACCGCAGCGCCGGTAATGGCCACGCGCCCCTCAATACCAGGAATGCGTTGCGCTTGCAGGTGCTGCAATTCGCCCGTGGTGATTTGTAATTTGCCCGCAACGGGTTGTCCCGGCTCTTCAGCCAAGGTTTGAGCGTTAAGACCCAACACACCCAGCGAAAGCAATATTGTTAGGACGAGAGACTTAGTCATTGAAATTTTAAACATATCAGTGATCCCCCATCGCAGCTCTGCGCTGCCCGCGGTGGGGTGCTATTTTTTCCAGGATCACCACAAGAGCAGGTAAAGCCGTCATCGCAGCAACTAAATTAATCATGAACATGAATGCCAGCAACTTACCCATATCTGCTTGGAACTTAAGAGGAGAGAAAGCCCATGTCGATACGCCGACCGCTAAGGTAATTGCGGTGAAGATGGTTGCCATACCCACTTCCATAATGGCCAACTCAAGGGCTTTCGTCACCTCTTTTCCTGCAACCAAATGCGTTTGCGTACGGTTGTAAATGTAGAAGGCATAGTCCACGCCTATTCCTACCGCCAACACCATCACAGGCAGTGTAGCAACAGTCAAACCAATCTCTAACTCCTTCATGAACCAGTAGCCGATAAAGGTCGCCACCATAAGTGGCAAGCAACACGCTAAGGTAGCGCGCCAATCGCGATAAGCAATCATCACCAAGATCACAATCGCGGCATACACATACAACATCATCGGCAATTCAGCGCGTTCCAACTCTTCGTTCGTGGCCGCAAGGACTCCTGCGTTACCTGAAGCCAAACGAATCGTCACACCGGGATATTTATTTTTTTCGCGATAGGCTTTGATGGCACGCACCACATTGTTAATGGTTACAGCCTTGTGGTCAGTCAGATAAAAGTGCACCGCACTCATACTGCCATCACTGTTTACAAAACCACGCAAGAAAGAAATTTGCGTAGCCAATCCCGCCATGTTGGTGGAATCAATCGGCAAGGTGGCCATCTTGGGGTTACTCTCGTTATAACCCTCGTTATAGGTACGCAGTTGGCCCGTAAAAGAGGTGACTGATGCCACTTCGGGCATATTGCCAATCTCCCACGCAAAATCATCTTCAAACTTGGCAAAAGCGACATCGGTGTAAGCATTCAGTGGCGCTTCTACCACTACCGAAATCCAATCCAATCCCACATCGTAATTTTGTGAGATAGAAAGTGCATCTTGATTGAAGCGCGAATCAGCGCGCAACTCCGGTGCACCCGGTTGCAAGGTACCGATCACACGATCCCGACTTTCCCAAACCGATACCCCAAAAATGACTGCAGTAATAGCCAACACCACCGCCGCACTCTTGGGCTGTGCCAATTGCGCCAAACCTTTCAACCAACCCGAACGACGCTCGCGTTCAATCATGGCGCGTGAAGCGTATTCTTGCGAGAAGGTGAAAAAGGAAGCGGCAATGGGCAACATCATGAGGTTGGTAACAATCTTGAAGCCCACACCAATTGATGCGGTGATCGCCAACTCACGCACCATGGGAATAGGGATCGCCAACAAGGTGATGAAGGAAACAAAAGCAGTGACCAGCGCCAACGTACCCGGGATCAGCAACTGGCTGAAGCTAGCTTTAGCCGCATCAAAAGTAGATTTACCGTTTGCGATTTCGCGCACAATAAAGTTAATCTGCTGCACACCATGCGATACACCTATCGCAAATACTAAGAAGGGCACCAACACGGCCAAAGGATCTAAACCGTAGTGCAACATGGACAAAGCGCCAAACTGCCAAACTAATGAAGTGAGTGAGCAGACAATCGGCAGGATGGTAAAGCGCAGCGAACGGCAGTACCAAAATACCGCCCCACCCGTCAGCAACAACGCCACTGCAAAGAACACCAGAACCGCTTTCGCGCCATCTGCCACATCACCAATTTGCTTTGCAAAACCAATGATCTGAACCTCAAAATCTGCATCTTCAAACTTCGCACGCAGTTGATTCAGTCCGGCGTTGTAAGACACGTAGTCCAACTTATTTCCATCGCCATCCACCTCATTTAACTCAGCCGTGATCATGGCTGAGGTTTGATCGCGTGAAACCAAGGTGCCCACATACCCCCCCTCACGGGTACTCAGGGTGATCTTCTTGATGATCTCAGGCGTGAGGCTGGTGGGAATCACATTCCCTTCGATCACTGGGGTGGCGCGGAAGCCATCTTCACTGATGGAGTTCACGAAGGTGTTCGGAGTCCAGAGGGACTGCACGCCAAGTCGGTCTACGAAGGGGAGGTAAATCACCGCCTGAGTGACATCATAAAGCCGCGTCAGCGACTTCTGATTCCACATATCGCCCTTGCGGGCTTTGACCACGATGGTCAGGCGGTTTGCACCAAACAGCTGCGTGCGGTACTTCTGAAACGTTTGGATGTATTCATGGCCAATCGGCATCTGCTTTTCGAATCCGGCTTCCATGCGTAACTGCAATGCAAAGAAAGCCATCAACACCGTGAATACTGCGATGACAGCTAGGGCGGTTTTTCTTCTTGCAAAAAACACCCCTTCCAACCAAGGTACCAAACGATTCAACACGCGATTTACTCTCTGTTACTTAAGGATTTCAAACCAACTAAAGTCTTAAAATACAAACCTTAGAAGTTGTACTGCACGAAGCCACCCACAAAGTCTCGGTCACTGAAAGGCTGGCGTAAATCATCCCCACCAAAGTACATGGTGTAGTTCAAACCTGCAGCCCAATTACGACCGCTAGGTCCAGGACTTTGGTTAAACAACAAGTACATATTGACCGCGCGCGCTCCATGAAAGAAATTGGCGTTTACGTTCGGAGTGTCACCTTTTACAGAATCATAAAAGGTAGCACCGGGTGTAACCTGCCATCCTTTGATGAGAGAACCGTCATAGGTCCAGTTGAAGTCAGCGGTGTAGCCCCATGAGAAGTTAGTTCCTGCAGTATAACCACTGTTATGCCAAAAGGCGTAACCCGCATCAACCGTCTGATACACACCTGGAGCAGTATTGATAGGATTATTAGCATCAAAACCAGGCATATAAATGCCGACCTCTTCAGCAGTGAAGATCGCATTTGTAGCCCCCCCCAGAATACTTAGAAGCGTACCACCCGCCCCTCCCCACAAACTGGGCTCTATATAAAATTGTTGTGTTAAGTGGGATTGGTAGCGCTGGTAGTCTTTGTAACCATGGCAAGTGGTTACACTCGCTGTAGCTAGAGCTTCTCTTGCGTCACTTGCTGTTGCTGCACAAAAGCCTAACTCAACTGCATCCTTTGGGCGATAAGAAAGCTCCCATCCGACAGCCACGTCACCAACGGGGAAATTGGCGCTTACACCATACATTTTTCTATCTTCTAGGAAACCATACTGAAATGAGCTTTGATTATTTATATAGTTAACAACGGGGGCTTTATCATGGTAGTTCATCATGTAGGCTCCCAAATCC
>CAIVHB010000092.1 GCA_903905585.1 uncultured Ferrovum sp.
CTCGATTCAGATCCTCTGAGCTTGCAGCTTGAATAGAATAACTTGTCAGCGCGAGCACCAACAAAGCAAAGACACGAACTGTTATAGCAGACCAAATATATTGGAATTTCTTCACGTTGTGCTCCTTTTATTGAGGAGCTAGGGCTCCCGTCAAGACCATCATTTGCTTATGTAAAAAGAATTACAGTTCGATAGAACACTCAAGCAGGACCTCACAACGCTGATCGAAGAGTATGTGATCAAGGAGCATTTTCAGATGTTTATATTCGATAAGTTTCTGACATAGATCAAACCAAGAAAAAATAAAAAGGTTCAAGGTGATCGATGAGGGCAACCAGACTTTGGTGAATGACAGCCAGTCTGCCCAAGCAGAGCCTTTCATATCGATGTGCAGTTCTGTCTATGCAGCGATGGGATGAGCGGAGACAGATATTTAAATACTGATAAGGAAAAAATCATGACCATCCTTCGCAACGCACTGATTGGAGTTTGTGTAGTGGCTGCTTCGATGTGCGCCTTGGCTCAAAATGCTGATGAATACAAAGAGCACTATTTAAATGGAACACACTCACCTGAGACGACAACCAAGAAATCGTCTTGCAACGCAATGAACGCACACAGAATGGAATCGATGGATAAACAGATGAATGACATGCAAGCCATGCATGAAAAGATGGCATCTGCCAAATCCCCAGGGGAACGCCAAGCATTGATGACTGAACACATGAAGATCATGCAAGGTGGCATGGACATGATGAAAGAGACGGGGGCTATGAACGGCATGGGCTGCATGCAGGCTGGTAAAGGCATGAAGGGTAACAACGGGTCCAATCATCAACATTGGATGGAAAAGCGAATGGAAATGATGGAATCCATGATGCAAATGTTGATTGACCGCACTTCTACTGCACCCACCAATTAATAATTGGACTAAATATGCAGCAACACACCGACAAGTCGGGAGTATTGCCAGCGATTTCGGCATCAACATACACCTGCCCCATGCATGTGGAAGTTGTGCAAGATCACCCCGGTCTTTGTCCTCAGTGTGGAATGACGCTTGAGTCACTCTTACCTGATCTGGAAGAAAACAAAAACCCAGAATTGGAAGACTTTCAGCGACGCTTTTGGTGGACACTTCCTTTCACTGCAGTCGTGACTTTTTTGGCGATGGCAGGACATCGCTTGCACTGGTTAGAGATGTCCATGCAAAGCTGGTTAGAATTAGCGCTGTCTCTACCGATACTAATGTGGGCAGGTTGGCCATTTTTCTTGCGCGGTTGGCAATCTCTTGTGAATCGCAGCCCCAATATGTGGACCTTAATCAGCTTGGGCACTGGGTCAGCTTTCTTGTATAGCATCATCGCTACTGTTGCACCGCAGGTGTTCCCAAAGTCGTTCGTATCGATGGGCCGCGTGGCGGTGTATTTTGAAGCGGCAACAGTCATCATTTCACTGACCCTACTGGGTCAGATCATGGAACTCAAAGCGCGATCGCAAACCTCAGCAGCGATTAAGTCGCTTCTCGGGTTAGCACCAAAGACAGCTCGGCGCATCAGCCCAGAGGGTACAGAGAAGGATGTTCTATTAACTCATGTGCAAGTGGGAGATCTTCTACGCATTCGCCCTGGGGAAAAAGTACCCGTTGATGGTGTGATAATCGAAGGCAGCAGCGCTGTCGATGAATCCATGCTGACTGGCGAACCCCTCCCAGTGTCTAAGCATTTAGGCGACAAGGTAATCGGAGCAACGCTCAATACAAGTGGTGCGCTTGTAATTCGATCAGAGAAAGTGGGATCCTCGACCACACTCTCGCAAATCGTTCAAATGGTGTCTCAAGCTCAACGCTCTAAAGCGCCGATGCAACGTCAGGCCGACGCAGTAGCAGGCGGGTTCGTGATGGCTGTTGTTGTTGCCGCTTTGATGACTTTTTTTGGATGGGGTTTGTTTGGTCCAGAGCCAAGCTGGGTCTATGCTTTGATCAATGCAGTGTCGGTACTGATCATTGCTTGTCCCTGCGCATTGGGTCTAGCTACTCCTATGTCCATTATGGTTGCGACAGGCCAAGGTGCGATTCATGGAGTGCTATTCCGTGATGCTGCTGCAATCGAAAACATGAGAAAAGTAGATACTTTGATTATTGATAAAACGGGAACACTGACCGAAGGTCGACCAACATTAGACCGTGTATTGGCTGCACCCGGATTTGAAGAATCCGAAGTACTTCGTCTTGCAGCAAGTTTAGACCAAGGTAGCGAGCATCCGCTGGCCGAAGCCATCGTGCGTGCTGCAGTCGAACGCAAGCTGATTTTAGATAAGCCAGAACATTTCGACTCCAGATCAGGTATTGGCGTTCAGGGGCAAGTAAACGGTAACAAGCTCGCGCTAGGTAATGCCGCACTCATGGCGCAGCTTAGCATCGCTATCCAATCGCTCTTTACACAAGCTGAGTCACTTCGTTCTGAAGGCGCAAGTGTGATGTATCTATCCATGAACGCCCAATTGATCGGTTTATTGTCAGTATCTGATCCGCTCAAGGCAAGCACAGCCGAGGCGCTAAAAACCCTTCAGGCTGCAGGCTTACGGATCATAATGGCTACGGGTGATGGCCTAACTACTGCGCGCTCCGTCGGTATAAAACTTGGGATCACCGAGGTATATGCTGAAATTAAACCAGCAGACAAACTAGCATTAGTCGATAAGCTACAAAAGGAAGGTCATGTCGTCGCAATGGCTGGAGACGGCATGAATGATGCACCCGCATTAGCGCAGGCCGATGTGGGTATTGCGATGGGTACCGGCACGGACGTAGCGATGAATAGCGCTCAATTGACGCTTGTGAAGGGAGACCTGCGGGGTATTGCCATTGCACGTGAATTATCTGTGGCCACGGTCAGCAATATGAAGCAGAACTTAGCTTTCGCCTTTCTCTACAACTCACTAGGCATAACGATTGCCTCGGGGCTTTTGTACCCTTTTACAGGATGGTTGCTATCCCCAATGATTGCAGCACTGGCCATGTGCTTGAGTTCAGCATCTGTTATCTTCAATGCCCTTCGTTTAAATCATAAAGCTTACTGAATGATGGATTTAACTAGATTCATTGTAGTGTTCATCACCTCAATATACTGCTTCCAAATTTTTGCAGAGGAAATAGCTACACCCTCTATGCCTGAGGGGATGGATCATTCTCATATGCACCACGCACTCACTGATTCAGCCAGTGATCCCTCATCTCAGAAAAAAATGGGAATGCCTGGCGCGTTGGGCAACTACGCAATGAACCGCGAATCTTCAGGGACCAGTTGGCAACCAGACTCTACTGAACATGATGGCATTCATACCATGCTGGGCGATTGGCATACGATGCTGCACGGTTCTATTGACCTGATACAAAATAAACAATCAGGTTCTCGTGGGGATTCGGAGTTTTATAGCGCCAGCAGCTTTATGATCCGGTCACAACAGACATTTGATTCAGGCACCATTGGGCTTCATGGGATGTTTTCACTTGATCCCATCATGGGCAAGGGCGGGTACCCCTTGTTATTCCAGACAGGCGAGACAGCGGATGGAGTGCATCCACTCATCGATAGGCAGCACCCTCACAATGCCTTTATGGAGTTAGCAGCTTCCTATTCAATGCCGCTCCCATCTGATCGTTCGATATTTATTTATGCGGGTCCCGTGGGTGAACCTGCATTAGGCCCTACCGTATATATGCACCGCGCTTCAGGAATGGATTTACCAGAAGCACCGATTACCCATCATTGGCTCGACTCAACCCATATCACCAATGGTGTGATTACTCTGGGGTATATTTTTGGTGACTTCAAATTAGAAACCTCAGGATTTCATGGAAGAGAACCCGATCAGTATCGTTATCGGATAGAACTAGGCGGGCTAGATTCATTCTCTGGAAGACTCACATTGAACCCAAATGAAAACTGGTCTATGCAGATCAGTCAGGGGCATGTGATCAGTCCCGAGTCACTGGATCCCTCAAAAAATTTGACTCGTACCACTGCCTCCTTGACGTTTAACCATCACTTTGGTCTAGGATCAACGCAAACCACACTAGCATGGGGTAGAAATTCACCTGACAGAGCGCCACCCACCAATGCCTATCTTTTGGAAAGCGCTTATAAATTGAATGGTCAGTCTGTATTTGCGCGCCTTGAAAATGTTGATAAGGATGAGTTATTCATCTCATCCAATCCTTTGTACGGTCGAGTTTTTAAAATAACAAAAATGGCTGTCGGTTACAGCGCAGAGATCGGGCATACAAACAATATTTCAGCTAATCTAGGTGTTGAGTTCAGCAGTTTTACAAAACCCAAGGCGCTAGATGCGATGTATGGATCCAACCCTTTTGGTTGCATTGTATTGATGAGATTTAACCTCAAGTAAAATTGATTCATACAAGCACCTGAGTGGTCTATGCTTCGTACCCAAAAATCAGAAACACTGACCTTAAAATCCTTATGCCCAAAATCGAATGTATCTCTGCGGGTTCTATTACTCCGCTTTTAATGCGAAAGGGTTCCGAACCGAACATTACCTACTCTGCGATCGGCAAGCGGCCTGTCAGTTCTTTATCAAACCGAGTCTCTGTCTGCGTCACTCGTTTGGGAATAGAAGGTGATCAACAAGCGGATCTGAGCGTTCATGGTGGGGCCGAAAAAGCGATCTATGCCTACCCTTGCGAGCACTATCCTTTCTGGAATGATTTAATTGAGGATGCAACGGGCGAACAGAA
Organism: uncultured Ferrovum sp.; assembly: GCA_903905585.1. Taxonomy (GTDB): domain Bacteria; phylum Pseudomonadota; class Gammaproteobacteria; order Burkholderiales; family Ferrovaceae; genus CAIVHB01. The sequence continues at coordinate 4,760 of CAIVHB010000092.1, forward strand.
TAATTTTGAGTTTGGTCAAATAGGTGAAAACCTCAGCACTTTAGGGTTTGATGAGCGCACTGTTTGGGTGGGTGATATTTGGCGAATCGGTGAAGTTGCGTTACAGGTAGTCAAACACCGCGAGCCTTGTTTTAAATTCAATCTACACATGCGCTATCGTGGGGCGGCTAAAGCAATGATTCAATCCGCAAAATGTGGTTGGTATTTGCGCGTTCTATCTGAAGGTTCAATGCATGCAGGGCAGGATATAGACGTAGCGCCTGGCCCCCGAACAACCACTATTTATGACCTCAATCTGAAACAACTCAATAAGAATCAAGCCGAACTTTTCTAGCGAATCTGCATGGGTAAGGCGATAAGCCGTTAATATATCTAAAAAAACATTATTATTTTCTTACGAGGAGAAAAAATGGCAACCCTTTACTCAAATGAGCATCTGGCTTTACAGGAAGAATTTGGCACTACCCGAATGGGAGCACTCATGGACCAAGGGATCGCGCACGATGCCTTGTCTGATGATGAAATAGCCTTCATCTCATCTCGAGACCTCTTCTTTCTCTCAACGGTAGACCCTGAAGGCATGCCTACTGTCTCTTACAAAGGTGGTCCGGTTGGGTTTGTTAAAGTACTCGATACGAATACCCTCGTTTTCCCGGGATACGACGGAAACGGAATGTTCTATTCACTGGGCAATATTGTGGGGCAAAGCAAAGTAGGCTTGCTGTTCATTGATTTCGAAACACCACACCGATTGCGTGTTCAAGGTAGTGCTCGCTACGAGCGTCAGCATGCGCTCATGTCAGAATACCCTGAAGCCAAATACTTAGTTTTCGTCACCGTGAGCAAGATCTGGCAAAACTGTCCTCGGTATATTCACACCTACAAAAGAGTCACCACTTCAAAATACGTTCCCGGAGTTTGTGAGGTAACGCCCATACCGGCCTGGAAGCGAATCGATATCGTTCAGGATGCGATCTCAGCTGAAGACCAAATCAGAGCGGCCAGTGAGGGGCTCATCGACTTTCCAAGTTATGAAGCAAAAGTAAAAGCGGGTGAAGCATAAGTTCTACAGAGAAAGTCTTCAATATGGATTTCGGGACAAGCGCTTAGAGCTCATCTTCAAGTGCATCGCTTAGCCTTCAATTGCATCGCTTAGCCTTCAAGTGCCTCGTAATAAGCCTCCTCAAGCGCATCGAACTGTTCTTGAGTGAGGCGGAGTACCTTCTTGCCCATCAAATCGAACTCAGGTAATTCACCTACTTGATATCCCCCCACAAAAGGCTCTGCAACCAAATCATCGTCAACTAACCAAAAATCATAGGGCGGTTTATCCCCACCCTCATCGAGGGCCTGCGCAATATAGGAATCAAGCAGATCATAGACGTCTTCGTCAAAAATATCCCCGGTATTTGGAAGACTAAACTCAGGTAGCTTAATGTCGAATACCTCTATCAGCGTGTCGACCTTTGCATCCAGAGAACTTTCTGTTTCTTCAAATAACCATTCCTCTTCTTCACCGCCAAAGTAAACGTTATTTTGATCTTGCCAGCGATAGATAGACTCTCCATCAATGAGTAAGGATAGTTTTCGATCCAGCTGAAAGTATTTATCCTCTTCATCAGGTATGGAGACTTTTTCTTCAACTAAAATTGAGAGGACAAGTTCTCCTTTCTTCATGTGCTCTTTATATTTCTCGATAGAAGCAACATCATTTTCGTCCGCCGCTAGCACCATCGAATCAAAAACTTCTTTCACACTCATAGCTCGCCATTTAAAAAGTATTCGTGCAGATGATTCTCAATAAAAACTTAGCAACTGTAAAGCCAGCAATAAGCAAAGAGATCCGTCTCACGCTGACTCAATGCGTATTCATATTGATGATCGCAAGCACTTCCCTATTTAGTTACGCAGGCAGCTCAGTTCGTGAAGAAGAGATCACGACCTGCCAAGCAGGAGAGATCGAAACATGGCCAGATGGCAACGACCACCCCATCTCAGAGCGTTCTCTGAAATTTTTCTATGCTGCCGAACATGCCCCCGCTTGGTTGGATGAGAGGACTGTGCGCAGTGCGCTCGAGGACGCTGCAGCATCCTGGTCAGCGTGTGGCATCCAAATTAGTATTTTGCGAGCAAGTTTAATTACACCCAAAAAAGTGATTCGTGTGCAATGGAGCGAAAGAGAAAGCAGAGGCAATGTTGGGGTATCCGATCTGACTAACCGTGTTCTATCTTTAGCACCCTCAACCTTTGAATTGATACATAGTAAAAACCCCTCCTATGACGCCAGAATCACCCTACAAATGACGCTCTCCCACGAAATGGGACATTTCCTTGGTTTAGAGGCCCATTCCAAAAGATGTGTAGATGTTCTCTCCTACTACACATATGGTGCTGATGGAGTATGCTTTAGTCGCGATAAGAGCCAATTTAATTCGGTGATTGAGTACCGTTCAAGTTTACCGACTGAATGCGATATCCAGCGTTGTAAACGCTTGAATCAACCACGCTGAAAAATTAAAGGTAAACATAGGTGAAACGTAAAGCATTAACTTATATCTTTTTTATTTTTTTGATCCTCACTTCAGCATGGATTTATGGGACAACTGCGATGGCCATTGAGGAACCCTCTTTTGAAGTAACAGAGAAATCAGATCCATTCGAAATCAGACAGTACGCTGCGATGATCGTAGCTGAGGTTATTGTAGATGGGGATATGAGCACTGCATCTGGAAAAGGATTTCGCCTCATAGCAGGCTATATTTTTGGCAAAAATAATACGCTCTCAAAAGATCAATTTCCCTCATTGACCACCCCCATAGAATCTCAACGTACAGATTCAAGCGCGAAAATTGCTATGACAGTGCCCGTCACAGTCGAACCCCAAGAAATAACAGGATCAGCCTTTGAAAGCGCTAGGACTTGGCGGGTTCAATTTACAATGCCACGCCAATACACGCTAGAAACGATTCCTAAACCCACAGACGCCTCGGTCAAACTCAGGCAGGTTCCAGGAAAAAGATTTGCCGCACTAAAGTACACCGGCTTAAATGGAGAAGAAAAAGTCAGCGAAAAAGCGCAACTTCTCCTGAACTGGCTTTCCGCAAAGAATTTAAGGCCATTAAGCCCACCTCAGCTTGCACGTTACAACCCTCCATGGAGCCTACCGTTTCTTAGAAGAAACGAAATATTAGTTGAAATTGATTCAAGCAACGAATAGAAATCGGTCATGGAATCTCCTCAAGAAATCCCTCTTTTCCCTCTGGGATTGACCTTGCTCCCTGGCGGGCTCATTGCATTAAAGATTTTTGAAGTTCGTTATCTAGATATGGTGAAGCGATGCCTAAAAGATAATCGCCCATTCGGTGTTGTTCCCCTTTTTAAAGGCCATGATATTGATCAACCCAATCAACGCGAAGTCAATTTTCTGCCTAACGGTACGCTGGCAAAAGTCATTGAGTTTGAAGCCATTCAACCTGCACTTTTTATGATTCGGTGTTTAGGAACACAACGCTTTAAATTAGAAAAACCAGAAATGCGTGCAATGGGTCTTTGGCATGCCATGATTGAAGAGATAGAGCCCGACCCTTACTACCCTATTCCTCGCGAATTACAGAAAGTTGCAGAACAATTGGATTATCAAATCCGTCTTGCAAAGAAAAAAGGAGTTCGTCTTGAGCAACTCCCTTTTTCAGAACCTTATCAATTTAATGACTGTGGCTGGGTGGCGAATCGTTGGTGCGACCTTCTTGATCTATCTGCGGGAGAAAAAGATGTGTTGATGATGCAAGAAAACCCAAGAATCAGGTTAGAGCTTATTTCTGAGATTTTGCTTGAGTTTGGGATTATTGCTGAGTGATGCACCACGCCATCGGGAACATGGCCTTAAAAAATTGGCTGCGCTTTGCATTTCTCCTCATTGGAATTTTAAGTCATGACGCTATTGCTGAAGCCGATCATCCTTTAAAAATTGGCTCCAAGCGATTTACTGAGTCTTATATCTTGGGTGAGCTTCTCACTCAGCAAGCGAATGCCTCTGGTTCTGCAATACATTTGGCGGGATTGGGAAATACTGCAATCGTTTTAGCAGCTCTGCGTTCAGGGGCCATTGACGTCTATCCGGAATACACAGGAACCATCTCCCGCGAAATCATCAAAGATACTTCACTTATTTCATTACAAGATCTTGAGAAACCATTACATAAAATGGGTCTAGGGGTAGCGATAAGTCTTGGCTTTAATAATGGTTATGCCATCGCAGTAACAGAAGAAACAGCGCATCGTCTTTCTCTAAGCAGCCTTGCCGATTTACACAATCATTCAGATATGCGATTGGGGTTGAGCGCTGAGTTTTTGCAACGATCTGATGGCTGGCCAGTGATTGCACAACGTTATGATTTAAGAAACCTCTCTCCGCGTGCAATGGAACATGGGCTAGCCTATGATGCGCTACGCTCTGGAATAATTGATGCAATGGATGCATACACCACTGATGCTCGAGTAGCTAGCGATCATTTGGTTTTACTGCAAGACAAACTAAACGTACTCCCTCCCTACTCTGCAGTATTGCTATATCGTCTTGATGCTCCTCAACATCATCCAAAAGAATGGCAGGCACTCTTCAGTTTACAAAATCGCATCTCAGCCAAAGCAATGCGCAAAGCGAATGCTCGCGTTGATCTTGAACATCTCACGCCCACCGAAACAGCCAAGGATTTACTCGTCAATGTCTTAGCTGAGACATCCAGCCCACATCAGGACAGTACATTTCAAAACCAAACTCCAGACCGTACGAGTCAGACTGAAAACCTCACCGTTCGCTCACTGAAACTTATCTTCTCAAAAGAAGAAGCGGGGCTCATCCTAAAGCATTTCATTCTAGTCATTGGGCCTGTGATTGCGGCATCTTTGGTGGGTATTCCCTTAGGTATAGCAGGTGCGAGCTTGCCGGTTTTTGGCCAAGCTAGCCTGAGTATAGTAGGCCTTCTCCAAACAATTCCTGCCTTGGCTTTGCTGGCACTCCTCATTGCGATGAGTGGTCAGATTGGAAATACCCCCGCTTTGATCACTTTATTTTTCTACGCCATGTTGCCGATTGTTGAAGCCACACAATCTGCATTTCAGGGAATAGATCGAAACTTACGAGAATCAGCCATATCATTGGGTGCGCCTTGGTTTCAACGCACGTTTTATGTTGAATTACCCATTGCGCGCCCGGGTATTTTGTCTGGCGTTCGCACTGCCGCAATCATCAATGTAGGTGGCGCAACCCTCGCGGCATTTGTAGGTGCAGGGGGTTTAGGGGAGCGCATTGTAGGAGGTCTTGCAATCAATGATCCTGCTTTACTGATCGCTGGAGCGGTTCCAAGCGCAGCAATCGCTTTGATCATTCAGTTCATAGCAAGCCTTCTTGAGGCGCATTGGAAAAAACAATTGCAGTAAAAAATTAGTGCGCTGGAACAATATAAATGATTGCCTTGGCTATTGCGGATGGGTATTCATGTAGCTTAGCTTCGATATGAAATGGGCCTAACCCAGAACCAGGAGAAAAATAGGTCGCCTCGATAGCACCACTGCTATTGCGAATACCAGGTTCGATGCGTCCTCCGTTCTCACCCTCTCTGATGCTCCAATCCACCGAAAACAACATAGCCTCACCACCGGATGCTTTGGCACTCAGAATCACCTGCGCCCCTAAGGTCATTTGGAGTGTTTCTGGGGAAATCGTTAATGTCGGGGTAGCCACGATGCGATGAGGGTTTGAGGAAGCGTGATCTAAATCATTATTTCCCGAATAGGCGGGAAGTGAAGCAAACAATGAAAGTACTCCAAGCAACAGGATTTTATTTGTCTTTCTGGTAAAACCCTGTTGCATGATTGTTTACCCCTTTAATCAACTCTATGGTTATTTACTGAACAGTCAATGTGATGTCATCCAATAGAAAGGAGGTTGCCAAAGACGCATCCTCAGTTCCCACAAATTTAAGGATCACTGACTTACCAATATAAGTACTCATATCCAAGCTTTTAAGCACGTATCCTGATGAAGCATTAACGTTTGAATACGTAGCCAAGGTGGATTGTAGAACTCCGCTTGCATTCAAGATCTGTACCGCCAAGGTATCGTGAATGACGCTTCCCCTTTCCTGCGTATTAATGCGGATATAGAAGGACAGCGTAGCTGTTTTCTTACCACTAGGTATTGTCACTGCTTGAGAGGCTGTATCGGAATGTGTTTTTCCATATCCATCAAACCAAGCAAACCCCAATCCAGTATGTGCAACTTGACCCAGGCAACTTATGACAGAGCACTGCACGCCTGGCGAAACTGTCCATGGTGATGAAGTGCTGAACTCAAATCCAGTATTACCAAGCAATTGCGAACCTGAAGTCATCGTGATCACCGAGGTTTTGGTGCTACTCAAACCACTTACACTATCCTTCACCACTTCGCTCACTGTATAGGTTCCAGCTGAAGCATAGATGTGACTTGGACTAGCAACCGAACTCGTTGACCCATCTCCAAAACTCCAAGCATAAGAGCCAATTGTGCCTCCCGTATCTGAGGATTGATCGGTGAACAATACGGTCAACCCGCTGGGAGTGGAAGTAAAGTTTGCAACAGGCGTTCCTCCGCCCGCACTTACAGTAACGGTTGATGTTTTAGAACTTGTCGAGGCATTTCCGCTATCGGTCACCGTTTCAGTAACAGAATAGGAACCCGATGCACTAAAAGTATGAGAGGGATTCGCAACAGTTGATGTTCCGCCATCTCCAAAATTCCAAGCATGAGAACCAATCACACCACCCGCATCGGTAGAGGTATCAGTAAATGCAACAACCAGCTTATTGCTTGTGAAACCAAAGCTCGCTGAAGGCGTTCCTCCACCGGTACTTGTGACAACAGGATGAGAAATATCACAACGACTGGTATCGTTAGACCAAGTGCTTTGCATCGCAAATGAGCCTGTAGACAATACCACCAATGCACTGGCGCCCTGTCCTGAACTTATCCATGAGCATTCATCACCATTCTCCATTCCATTTGCAGTAGACCCTGTATTGTTGATCCACCCCCCCCCAGGAAATTGGTCAGTCAATGTTTCAGCATATTCATGTCCTGCGACTAGGGAGAAACCATCTAGCACGGAACTCACGTAGTTTTGACCGCAACTCGTTCCTGCATCGCTCACATAGGGCATATTCGTGAAAGCAATATTGCCCAACGCGGTTAAGCCAGAAGCAGTCAGTCCAGTATCACCCGTGAAATCATGCCAAGCACAGAATCCACCTGTTGGAGTATTAAAGCCATCAGGTTTTGTACCTGTGGGTGAAACGATAATATATTGAACATAACGATTAGATGCCGCGGTGGTATTTCCAAAATGGGAAGCTGCGCTGACTGCTTCAGCCGCAATCTGTGCAGCTGTTGCAGCCGCTGGTGCAGCTAAAGAAGTATCCACCCATACGCCTGCTAATGCGCCTCCCGTTGGATACCCAACACGTGGCGCCCCAGCAGGACAAACGGTTGCACCAACCGCAACCAAGGGACCATCACAGTACTGGGTCATTGTGCCGGACCATAACTCGTTGTTTGTGCCCAAGCCCTTAAACATTTTTTGAAGGTAAGGCGCTGCGGCTTTGGGGTCGCCTGACAGGGTGACATTGCCACTAGAGTCTGTGCCCGGAGTCCCCCATTGTTTACCCCAGAATACGAGATAAACGCGAGGGGTTCCACTCGTCACACCCACACCATTCAACCCCCCGCCAAAACTCAACATATTTGAACCGCTCGCAGCAGCTTGCGCTGCAGCTGAGGCTGCGGCTCCAATCAGTTTTCCATGGGTAACACTTGGATGAGTCAGAGGATTGTTGTAAGCCCACCCACGCATCTTTTCATGCGTCTCTCTGGTTCCGATTACGCCATTACGATAAGAGTGATCTTTTCTTGGGGAGAATGGATTGATGCTATCTGTAGCATTTCCCGCATCACGATCCATCGAAAAAGCGGGTACGCTCAAAACAAGCATGAGGGCACTGAGTACACCCAAGCAAGATTTAAAATAAGTTTGCTTGTACTCGATCATTTTTGCTCCTCAGCAAAGATTGCATGTAGTTAGGAATTGCACATCACCGATCACGATTCACAGAACCTCTGACTGCATTCCATCTGAATGTCTTATTATCGTCGAGTAATTTTGAACTCTATTTGAGAACTAATTGGCATAAGTTTGAAAAAATATGAACACAA
>CAIVHB010000093.1 GCA_903905585.1 uncultured Ferrovum sp.
ACAAGAGAAGCCACCTGGTAACCTTGCCAATGGGGCAGCTTATATTTTATCGAAAAAAGCACTAGAACAAATAAAAAATAATCTTTCTACATCTGTTGATTTTAGTTTAGACATTATTCCGCAATTCATAGGAAAAATATTTACATATGAGTCTAATAGTATTTATCTGGATATAGGTACAGTGAAGAATTTAAAAAAAGCTAACAAAATTGCTCTGAATGAATTATAAATTGACCTGAATCGCCCCGAGTTTCACAGAGCTCCAAATTTTGAGAGAATGGAGCGGTGTTTGTCAAAGAAGATGTCCGATTTCATTAAGCGGCTGCTCTCATTTCTGATTGCTCCCGATGCTTTTTTGGAGGGTTAAGCCACACCGATTGTTCGGGTGTCCAATTCCTCACTGATCGATTGTTCCAACGCTGTGGACTCATCGCTTTTGCCTGTGCATAGACCTTTGAGCGTTTCTCTAAAATCGCTATGTCCTTTAAATGGTGCCGCTCTGCTGGTGTTACAAACTGTATCCCGCTGTGGCGATGCACTAGGTTGTACCACCGAACAAATTTAAGAACCCAATCACGCGCCTCTTCTATCGATCCAAATGGTTTGCGCGGATATTTTGGTGTGTACTTGAGCGTGCGAAACAGGCTTTCAGAATAGGGGTTGTCATCACTGACCGAAGGTCGGCTGAATGAAGTTGCAACCCCTAGTTTTTCGAGCATTGCCAGCATAGTTGCCCCCTTCATAGGGCTGCCATTATCTGAATGCAGAACCAGTTGCGATTGTCTTACGCTGTGATTTTTACATGCCTTTTCGATCAAGCTTGCTGCATTGATAGCCGTTTCTTCCAGATGAATTTCCCACCCTACAATCAGGCGGCTATAAATATCCATGACCATGTACAGGCGATAGAAATCCCCTTTGATAAGCGTTGGCAAGTACGTGATATCCCAAGTCCAAACTTGATTCGGATGGGTGGCCTCAAATGCCTTAGGGGGCGTGATCTTCCTTGGGGCATGAGCCCTTCCTCGCAACTGGCACTGACCTGCTTGTCGTAAGATGCGGTAAATACTCGATTCAGAAGCGATATAACGCCCCCGATCAGCCAGAATGGGCACAATTTGTGACGGAGGTAGGCTGCGAAACTCAGGGCTGTTAACCATTTTCAAGACTTCGACTTTTTCTTCATCGGTCAGTGCTTGCGGATACGTGCGGTACTTTGCAGACTTTTTCCGTTGGTCAATCAGTTCTTGTTCGTTGCGAAGACGCTCACGCCAGCGCCGAAGGGTTCGGCAGGATAGGCGCAGCACTTCGCAAGCATTACGTTCAGTAGCCCCATTTATACAAGCCTCACTCACAAGTTCAACGGCCATCTGTTTCATTTCCAAGGAAATCATTCTTCCTCTTTCGTGCCCCAGATGGCCTGGGCTTTTTTTGATAAAACCAGCAATGCCGCCGCCTCCGCCAGCGCTTTCTCCTTGCGGTGCAACTCTTTTTCAAGTTGCTTAATACGCTTCTTGGCAACCTGATCATCAGCCTTAGAAGGCGCTCCTCTGGAGGTATCAGCAATCTCAAAGGCGTCTTGCCAGGCTTCTAATTGCTCAGGATAAATACCCTGTTCTCGACAGTATTCAGACTTTTCAGCCTCGTTCATGGCTAGGGTTTTAAGAACCGCAGCCGCCTTTGATTTCCAGTTCCAGCCTTCGGCATCATTTGGTTTGGCAGGCACAACATATCCTTGGGATCGAAATTGATTGCGCCAAGAATACAACGTCGGCGCCGCTATGCCAGTATCTTGGCTAATCTTGGCGACTCTTTGACTGTTGGGTGGCATCATTTTCCGGACAATCTGCTCTTTAAATTCATTGCTATAACGTGACATGACGGATTCCCTCTCCGACCCCAGTTCTCTGAAATATAAAATCAAAAAATCGGACAACTACTGTGACACAGGGGGCAGGAGCAGATTGAACTGCCCCACCCACGCTTGAAGAGGCCGCCGAAGAAGACGCAACTGGAATCGGCAAGGCCAC
>CAIVHB010000094.1 GCA_903905585.1 uncultured Ferrovum sp.
CGTGTGCTCTTCCGATCTGCCCAGTATATCTCTGATCATGCCCTCATACAGGGGGCCTGATCATCAATGAATCAAATCTTAAAACCCCTTAAAGGAAGCAGGCGCCTTTCGCTTCAGCCGTAGCCTTTTTAAACTCGGCATTTAAACGCTGCCCCATAGGCGTATCGCGAACCACGTTACCACGCTCACCGGAGATGGTGAAGGCTTTTGCGGCGGTGGTCATATCTACAAACTGATCGTAGGTATAGTTTTTGGCTAGTTGATCCACTAGGCACGAACACTTTTGTACCATCTCAAAGCGCCCCTTATTGGGGTAATCGTTCATACACTCTTCCACGAACTGCACACGTTCTGCGGTGGGGTAGTCATTACCTTCGTGAGCAACTGCATTCAGGGTAAACATACCAAAAGACGCGTGTAGCGCAAGGCAGAGTAAGGTTGTTTTTTTCATTTATTTATTCTCCGAGAGGATGAGGTTTTCTTCGATCATGACTTTACCGGTGTTACTGCCCTCACGCATCACAGTTTTTAGGCTGACTACATTACCGGGGACCTGATCTGACACAATGAAGGAGTATGTTTTGTTAGCGAACCGTGTATAGCGCGCTTTAGCTGGATCATCTTTGAATGGATCAATGACGATTTCTTCCGCTTTGATGTCTTTTCCATTCCATTTTATTGTGACAGGCTTGATTTCTTTGGTATCAACCAACGCTAAGCGAATGAGTTTGCGATAGTAGTTGGGACTACCACCGGTGATGCGTTTCATCTCAAGTACATCCCGTTCTAAAAAATACATGATCACAGGATTGCCGTGTGCGTTGTCTACTGGGGGCATTTCTTTTTTGTGCTCACCCGTCATGAACTCCGTTGATACTTTTCTAGCACCGTCTGCTTTGGAATCGGGGGCACTCACCAGAAGCGTTACTTTGTCTTCAAATCCTGCCTCATAGGGGCCGGATTTGGAGAATTTGTAGTTAAGCACCGCGTCGCGATTGGGAAGATTTTTGAGTTGCTCACTCATGAATAAACGTATTTCAGCAGGCGACAGGGGTTGTTCAGGTGCTTTGGCTGCAGCGCCAGCTACATTGCCTTGCGGCGCATCGGCTGCTAATACCGTGAAAGCCGAGCCCAACAATGCCAGCAATAGTGTGACTGTAGGTGCAAAACGAGGCTTAGGTGTTGCGATATTTTTTGAGGATACAAACATATTATCTTGGCTCCGAAATAGAGGGATGAATGAGTTTTATTTTTGTGGTTTTGCTTCAGTGAGTAGAGATAATTTTGAATCCAACTGAAGCGCAAGATCGGGATCGATTACTTCTAATTTCTGGCGTATGCTTACCAATTCCTCATCATGACCGCTGGATTGAGCTGCGAGCGCTAACTCATACCAAGCCTCTCCTAATTGTGGCTCGAGGTCTGTTGCTTTTTGAAAAGGTGGAATTGAATCTTGCGTTGCATGCATTGCGGCATAAGCTTTCCCTAAAGTCAGCCATGCAACTGCAGAACCTGGATCTTGATGTGTCCAATCATTTGCCAACATTTGCAACTTGGACCAGTCTTTAACTAATTCTAAAAATGCTGCTTGCAGAAATAAAGGCTGTTTTTCATAAGGGGCTTGCCAAACAGGAACTTCGGCATTGAGTAAGGTAGGCTCTACAAAACCATCCGATGAGCCTAGCCACGTTTTAAAATGATCAACTGGCATGGAGTAATAGCAGTCGCCGGTTCCGCGTAGCCTAAAAGTTAAAATCCCCACTAACTTTCCTTCAGCGTCAAACAAGCCTCCGCCGCTTGATCCTGAATTGAAAGCGGTTGAAGATTTAATGACGGGTGCACCAGCATCTGGATACAAACCACGCACCACACCATCAGCAAACTGCAATTCGTAACCGCCCGTGAAGCCCATGGCGATCACACGGTCACCAACGTGAAGCGTGCTCGATGACCCAACCTCCGCTGGAACGCCCTCCAGTTCAGGCACCTCCAACATGCACAAATCATTGTGTATATCGTGACGTTGTTTTCTAACTGTCAGTCGCAACCCACTATACAGAACACGAATGAGTGGTGCAGGCCCCGTGACATGGCAACTGGTCACCACGCGCCCGGGAGCTACGATCACACCTGTACCCATGTTGTAATGATTATCGGGCGCTAAGGCTTCAATCCGAACAGTGGTCATGGCCATGCGCATGAATAAAGCACGGTCAAACTCCACGGCCAACACTGTTTGAGCGCTAAAAAGCGCAAGGCACGCAGTCAGTAAAAAGCGTCTCATCTTAATAAGCTCCTAGTCATGCACCTGAATCTCAATGGTAAGAAAAAGGTGTATATCTCCGGCTAAGGAATGAGCACACCTTTTTCATCCAGCAAGGGGATACCAAAATCCTTGAGGATTGCGGTGATCTCAGTTCTGTTTTGGTCAACCAAGGATTGGAGAGTGGCTTTCCATTTTGGTTCACCGTAACGCAAACCCATTCCCATTGAAAAGGTAGTGGGGTGCTGATCATCCACAGGAGTTAAGGGAAGCAATACTAGGTTTTGTTTGGCTACGCGCTTAGCATAGTAGCCCGCTACGGGGCCCCATACTAGCGCCGCATCGACCTCGCCCTTCAGTAGATGCTCAACAATTTCACCTGCATGGAAATCAGGACGTGCATCCATCAAACGATATGGAACGGCCTGATCTTCTAGACCATGCTTAACCAACCATTGACTTGCACTGGAGTCCCGGTCATAGACGGCAATTTTGAGTTTACTGAGTTGTTCTTTAGGAAGATCCAGCAACGCTTCACTGGTCTTTAGTCCTGCTAGAGGGCTATCGGGTCTGACTACGAGCATTTCACCGGAGCGGAAATAGGCTTTGGTTACCGCCATCTGATCACTATTTAATGGTGCTGCTATCACGACATCACAACGAAAATGCGTATCGCCGGGTAATTTGTATTTGAGGGTATTCCGCACAAATCCTAATCGTTGCGGGGTGGAGTAATACTGCAACGGCACATCGAGCTTTTTCGCTAATAACTCAGCGATTTTATTTTCAAATCCCTCTCCTTTTAGGTTGGAGTTGGGAAGATTGTTAGGGTCCTGGCAAACCCGAAGTGCATCAGGCTTTTCATCTTGCGGTGCCGGTTCAGGTTCGGCTGCACCGACAGATACAGCACAGAATAACAATGATGCAGTTAGGGTTGAAATCACCCCTTGGGGAAGCCAGGTGTTGTTCATACTTTCTCTTTAGAATTATTGTGCGATCATTTCAGGCTTGGTGCGGGTAATCGCGCCATCTGAGCGACCTTTTAGGTAAGCGTATAAGCTATCGATATTATCCATCACACGCTTATTTGCATTCCAAGCCGGCATACCGCGCTCAAGACGACCCGCAGTAATCGTTGTAACGAATTCGTCCTTGCTCAATACCTGCAAGCTTTTAATCAGTGAGGGGCCAACCAGACCTTCTTGGTTGGGGCCGTGGCATGCTGCGCAATTTGCTTCGCGCCATACACGGAAGCCTTCCATCGTTTTTGCATCTACTTTCACACCGTCCACAACGGTATAGGGTTTGGCATCATCTGCCTGTACAACTTGAGCGCCGACGAGCGCTGAGGTGATCAAGGCAGCTGAGATAATCGTAGTGCGGAACATTATAGTTCTCCTAATGTAGGTAAGAATTTGAGCGGGCCGATGCGTCGTCGGTTCCCTAATAGAATGAAATTAATCTGAGGCGGATAAAAACAGATGGCACCCCGGTTTAACGCCGGGATGCCATCTGAAGTTTACTGCTATTCACGTTCGGCGCACTATATCTGCGCCGACCATCTTGGCTAAATTACTTGCCAGGAATCGCGAACACGGTCAAGGAACCACCGAGTTCTGTGAACTTGTTCAGTTCTTTGTAGCCACCCACTGCGCCTAGGCCGTCAGTGTCTTTCTCAAGACCAGCTGCCATGCCGATACCGGCCCAGCCACCAATTCCTGAGTACACGCCAACAAACTGCTTGCCTTTGTGCTCGTAGGTGAACACGTTGCCGATGATGCCGGAAGGAGTCTTGAACTTCCAGAGC
>CAIVHB010000095.1 GCA_903905585.1 uncultured Ferrovum sp.
CCAGCAGTTTTGCCCGGCGCTGCTCGGTCTTGCTCTGAAGCCGCTTCTGGGCTTGTGCTACAATCTTCAACTTTGAAAGATGGCTCATTTTACACTCCTGAGTTGCGGCGCTGTGCGCCTGTTACTCAGCAATGTTGTTGTCTTTGAACCCTATGGCCAACCGGAATATTAGGCCGAAACACCCAGATTTGTCTGATTTTTCGGTTGCTCTTTTTCACATCTGGCATGACCGGCGTTTGGTGCAGCTACTGCCGTCAAGCATCATTAGTGCCCAGGATTTCCCGAACCAGCGAGGTGAGCAAATAACCTAAGACCTTCTGCCTTGGCTATTCCAAAGTCCTCAAACTCCACACTTACCGGTTTTTCGTCCATATCAATGAGAACCCAACGATCGCTCTGCTGCCGACACCAACCCACTTGCACGTCGCCCGCTGTCGCGACAATGCCGTACACTCCATCCTCAATTTTTTCGAAGTGAACCCCATACTCTCTTTCTAGCGCCATGACCTAACCCTTCATTCACGAAGCCTAGTCCGTCATCACCGTAAAGATCAATCGCCCCCCACTCAGCGCAGAAAGAGCTTGGCGTTTCGTTTTGAATATCTGAGAGGCGCCCCATGTCCACTCGTCCTTCCAACACCACACGGTATCCATCCGCTCATCATCGAAAAAATCTAGATATAACGCAGGCTTGTCTGGCAAATATCCCCCTTTGGCATGGATGCAGGCAACAGCCTCATCCTCGGTAGCAAAACCAACAGGCTCGGCATCAACATCCAGCCTCCTTGCCAATTCCGAACCTTGGAAGACGACAAAACGGTAACCTTTATACCTCTCAACTCGCACTCCACAAACGTAAAAAAGATCCAGCTCCATTGAACGTGCTCCTGATATCATCCTTCACGGAGAGAACGCTTCTGGTTCACTTTCTTGAAGAAGAGTTTGAAACAAATCTTTAGCGAGACCTGGCCTGTAAGGCATTAGAAGATTGCCTAACTCATCAAAGTCGATGGCATCGACAACCTGAGACATCTCTCTCATTTCATCAATTGCTGACATTAATTGACCCGCTGTTCGGATGCTACGAATTCCCTTAGGCCAATAGGAATTACTATCACCTTGAAAACGCAACCTCAAAGAACACGTCCCATCGGAACAAAGTGTTAAAAATAATTCATGGTGCCAAGATCCAACCATTGACGAGCCACTAATTTCTCCAATTAAAAGCTTTTGCGCCATGGCATACCTCCCACGTTGAATGACACTCTACCTTCCTGCCGTCTTACCGTTCTCATTAACGACAAAGACATCACGCACTTCTAGCGTTCTCACGAAGTAATCGAAGCGGCCACTGATCATGGTGAAGCGGGGATTACGTACGATGACTTCAACGTCAGTTCCTTCGCGGTCTTTGAGCGCCGCAAGAATATCTTCGTGGCTTTTCACGGTGACGCCATTGATTGACAGGATCTGATACCCTTCCCGGAATTGAGCCTGCTCAGCTACTGAGGCGTCGTCGAGAAACTGGATCCAC
>CAIVHB010000096.1 GCA_903905585.1 uncultured Ferrovum sp.
CATGTCCGTGTGTGTATCGCTCACCCAAAATGGATACAAACCTAAAAATCCAGGATTGAAACCCAAAACCTTCGCAGTAGGCTGTAATCAATCCCTCACCCGCCGCCTTAGAGGCTCCGTAAAGGGACGTTTGAACCGGAAATCCTGCGTTCTCCGGAGTTGGGATGACCACGGCTTCACCGTAAACCGATCCAGTTGAAGAAAACGCAATCCGAGCAATCCCGTTTGCACGCATTGCCTCTAAAACGTTGTAAGTGGCAATGGTGTTTTGTTCTAAATCTCGACCAGGGTGGTCGGTGCCAAACCGCACATCTGCGTTGGCCGAAAGGTGGATAACAACTTCACCCCCTTTGAATGCTGACTTAAGGCCATCTAGATTGAGTACATCTAGGTTGATGAATTTAAACTCAGGGTGGTTTAAAGCCCCGTCTAAGAACCGGTACTGCCCAGTTGATAAATTATCTATGCCAATGACGGTATGACCTGAAATTAGTAACCGATCAACAACGTTACTTCCAATAAAGCCAGAGCAACCGGTGACAATGAATTTAGACATAGTGATTCTTTAGGGTTGAATAACAAAAATTTGCCTTGATGTCTACGTCCTTGGACATCTGCTGATTATCTTGAGCCACCGACAAACCCTCTGAGACTGCCAACAGGCAGTCGCGTGGGTGGCAGAAATAAAGCGCTCCCTTTTTGACAGCGCTGTTAGGCAAAATTTCTGCGCGGTCTTTCCCGGCCCAAGGGTAAAGACCTTCGAACAAAATGCGATGCAACTCTAAGAAATCGGCGTACTCAATCCTCTTTGTCTTGGCCAGAAAATCTAGCGCGACTGGAAGCTGTGCACGAAATAGTTCATGCTCAGCAATCTTGACACTCTCCAGATCTTTTTCTTTGTCAAAGTTACGCAGGTACCCTTCGGTCGCAAAGTCACCAAATGGGTCAAACACGGGACAGATTCCGATGATGTGCGATGACCAGTCGGGTCATGTCGCGGGGAGAGAGCTTGCCTGCACGTGTTAGTGCAACCAGGAGGTCATCTGTTTTGTCGCTTTTGACCTCGTCGCCAGCCAGATTCGTCACGGCTTTGGCCCAAAGGTCCGCAAAAGTTGGAGCAAACTCAATGCCCTCGCGCTTGGCCAATTGACGCACATAAATAGCGGTGGGGTTGCTGCGACGTCGCCGGGCTCGCTTAAGGTCTTGAGTTCGCTGCTGTTCCATTTTGGCCATGGCCTGTTCAAGCAACGCCTTTCGGCCCATCAGCTCGACCTTGTCAGGTTTGGCATAGACGCCGCGATCAAGTCGGTTAATAAACCCCTTTTCGACCAAAGCTTTGAGCGCGGCAGAAACCTGGGTGGGACTCCCGAAGTCATTGACGTCTGAGCGCAGCAGAACGCCATCCCGCCGAGGGCGGAGTGATTGCAAGATGCGTCCTTTGATGTCCATATGGTTCATTGTATAGAACTAGAAAAGTTTATGCAAATCAATTATTTACGGTAATTTTTATGCCGGTGTCATAAGCCCTTTTGGACTGTTCTTCATAATCGTCGTGCCCACCAATACCAAAAACACAACTCGTCTGTGTTGGGTTTTTTTCATGGCGTGCGCCCAGCATGGGCGCACAGGAAAAAAAAGAAACCTCGCCGTCAACGGGTTCTTGAGGAGTAGGAAGTCATAGTGGCATTGAACAATCTTATTGCTGCTACCTTACTCAGGATGTTCTGCCTAACTGATGCTTGTACTTGGAAAGTTGGCGGATGAACGCCTCCAGGGAAGACGAGGACATATGGTCAATTGATGTAAGTTGCAATCCTCTGAGAAATTGACTTGCCCGCTGCTCTAAGTTGGGTTCATCAGATCATACTTGTGTTCTGAATGACCGCCAGATTCAGCCCCGCAGATCTTCAACAATCAACTGACAAATTACACCTTAAAAAATTTAATGCTAAAATAAGATTGACAAAGTCATTTTTTAAATTGACAACAGAAGAAATCACCTTGTCGATCACCTCTCAAATTGTTTATACTTGGCCAATGTCCCTTCCTGTCCCAGATTTAGTTGAATTCGCAGATGCAGCTCTTGCCGCAGACTACTCACGACTGCGCCGAGTAGGTCAGCGTTTATCAACAGCCATCGAAGTAGAAGATCCAGAAGGAGCACGCAGATTTCGCCTGGTTTTGAACAAAAAAGGAGTCCCGTTGCAGGCGTCAGGCTTTACCGAGATGCTGCCGGTGGACAACAAGTCAAGACTGCCGCTGATCGAGGAACAGACCTGGCCCGACGCCCCACTCTTTTTAGATGGAGCAGGAAACGAGCAATTCGCCGCTTTTCTAGCTGATATCAATAACCACGAAAAATTAGTTGCAGCAGGCATTTCATCAAAGCATTCTTTGATACTAGCAGGCCCCCCTGGTACAGGAAAGACCCTGTTGGCAGGTCATTTGGCTGCGCGACTAGACCGGAAACTTTATGTCGTTCGATTAGATTCCCTCATATCTTCTCTTCTGGGGGACACCGCGAAAAACATCAGAAGTGTTTTTGATTTTGTTGCGGGAAAAAATGCTGTACTTTTTCTCGACGAACTCGACGCTGTTGCAAAGATGCGGGATGACCGAGCTGAACTTGGGGAATTAAAACGAGTTGTAAACACAGTTATTCAGGGGATCGACTCTCTTGATGCATCAGCTGTTGTGATTGCAGCCACCAATCACGCTCAAATGCTCGACAGTGCCATATGGCGACGATTTCATTACAAAATCATCTTCACCCTCCCTGACCTGGATCTGCGCACTGAACTTTGGTCACACTTCTTGAAGCTAGGGTCTGAACAGGCCTTAGTCTGCCGAGTACTCAGTGCTCTATCTGAGGGGCTATCAGGAGCAGATATCGAACAGCGAGCTTTTGCAGCGCGAAGGCGCGCTGCGCTGGCATCTCTACCTATTGATGCAGTATCGATAGCCGAATCCATGACCCGAGAGAATCATAAGCTTTCAAGGGTTGCACATGGAAATACCTACGAGGTTCGTCGTCGAATCACTCGCGAACTAGTGACTAACCACAATATTTCTCAAGCGGATGTCGGTCGATTCCTAGGGATTAGTCGACAAGCAGTTTCCACATACTTGAAAGTCTCCTAATGCCCACAGAAATTCGCCCCGTACTGAATCCTGTGCTGTCATTCAAGCGCGACCCTCGACTCGTTGTTGTCACTGGCCGATCTGCTCAAGAAAGTCAGGTAGTTGCGCCACGACTAGATGAACAGAAAACCAAACTTTCTAGCCAGCTTTTGAGTTTGGAAAAGCTATCGACTCGACAACACGCGGGTAAGTTACTGGTTGCAATAAAAATGTTTGATGACTCCTTGGCCCCAACCTATGAGCCCGAGTCAATTTTTAGAGAACCTCTTGGATCAGAGCTTATTGCACCCATTGAAGGTGGTTATCTTGCTCAAGTGGATCAACGGGCATTAAGAAATCTTTCGAATATTGTTCGAGACTGTGCGACAACAGACGTTCGCGTTACGGTTTCGCGAATTAAGGACATATCAGCTCAGACAGAAGCAGACGTGTTACGAGGACGGACTGCTCAATCACTTTGGGAACATGCGACACATGAAGAAAGGGGTCGTATTTTTACTTTATGGCTAGCTCCTTACCAGGAAAATTTGGCCCGTCTAGAGGTTGCATCCCAGATCAGTGAATTTGCAGAGGCGAAAGATATATATTCACTCGCCGATCTTGTTTCGATTACTCGAGAACAAGGTTCCGACGCGGACCAACTAAAAACCAAATCAGTAATTCCTCAGGAAGCATCATTCGGGCAATCAGGGAATACAGACAAAATCCTTTCACACGGATGCAATTTGTTGCTCGAGAGCCATCAGCCCTGACTCGATTGATAACTTCTGGTGCTGTCTTCCGGATTGAACCAGTAAGGGCTTTAAAGGCAGCAGATATTCCTTCCGCTCCAGACCCTGAGCGTCCTGTTCCAGACGAGCAATGGCAACCGATTGTTGGAGTAGTGGACGGAGGTATGTTTGCGCAGTCGTATGCTCCGATGGTTGCTTGGCGAGCACCGTCACTAGTATCTGACATTGCCGCCGACCGTAAACATGGAAACCGCGTTGGCTCACTGGTCGTTCATGGCTCGGCGTGGAATACACACTTAGCGTTACCGACCTTGGTATGCCGTATTGGAGTTGCGCAAGCCATTGCAAAAGATGAAATCGGTTCGGTGACTCGTCCAGCATTTCGGAGCTATTTACATTCCGTCATCGCGCGCCATCATGGCGAAACAAA
>CAIVHB010000097.1 GCA_903905585.1 uncultured Ferrovum sp.
CCCCTCTGTAACATTTCCATCGAAACCATTCTGAATCGCTAATATAAAGCGAGCTATCGAATAGATTAAACAATGGAGATTTATCATAGGCCTCGTAAATGAGTCCAAAATCACTAGCTCTCCTCTCCCTCCAGAAATCGAGGTTATTTAGACCCGTCATTCCACCATGACTAGCTAAGCCCTTAATCCTAATTTCCAGCATCCGGCTAAGAATATCTAAATCCCGTCTGAGACAATTTTCAGCATCTTCTTCCCAGATAGCAGCTTGATCGACTATTTCACTGTGGTAACCGATTTCATGCCCACTGTCTCTTATGGCCTTGATAATACGGTAGTTTTCGAAGGAAAATGGGTTGTATTCAGGTGCATGCAGTCGAACAAAAAAACTGGCTTTTATACCCAACCGATCAAAGATGCACCTAAGTCGGTCAGCTTTTTTGACTGATAAATCGATGTCAACCCGATTCACGATTGTCAGATCGGGAAGACTACCCTTGCGTTCTGCGTATTCAAGGCAAGTAATAAATTTATACCCTGCATCTAATGCTGCATGATACTGTTCTTCAATGTTTGCGAATGTGAAGTGGAAGTCGTTTTTCATTCTAAAACGCCAGCCAAAAGTTTGTTATCTGGAAAATTCACCAACACCCCCATCCCTTTTTTCTGAAACACCACCATGCTGCCCAACGCTACCGCTGAGACCTTAGCCACATTTACTACTTTTCCAATGTCCTTTAAAGATCCGGCGCCGCCATGAGCTATGACTGGTAAAGAGACGGCATCGGTAACACGCTTTATCAGTTCCAGATCAAACCCCTCCCATGTTCCTTCACAGTCGATGGAGGTAAGCAGAATTTCGCCAGCCCCCATTTTCTCAACCTCCACTGCCCAAGCAACTGGATCTCGGCGGGTATTGCGCCTCCCCGCCAACGTGCGTACAGTCTGGCCGCCGAATAGGCTTCTCTTTACATCAATGGATGCAATCACGGCTTGACTACCGTAGTGAGCAGCTATCTCCCCTATTAATTCTGGATTCTCTGCCGCATATGTATTAATGGCCACCTTCTCAAAACCAATTTCGAATACGGCCTTGGCCTGATCCAGACTGCGGATGCCGCCACCATAGCCGAGAGGCATGAAGCACTCGTCAGCAATGTCAGTCAGCACCTTAAGATTGGGGCTGCGATTTTCGCGTGAGGCGGTGATATCAAGAAACAACAATTCGTCCACTTCCAACTCGTTAAAAATGCGTACGGTGTTAACCGGATCACCCACGTAGGCGAATTTCCCAAAACGCACGGTTTTAACCAGACTTTCGTTACGCAATAGGAGAACTGGAATGACGCGGGTGCGCAACATGGTCATAGCTCCGCGAAGTTCTTAAGAATCTGCATGCCAAAACGATGACTTTTCTCAGGGTGAAATTGTACGCCATAAATATTGTCGTGTCCGATAGCCGAATCGAAGGCTATGCCGTAATGGGTTTTCATGAGGGAGTGGGCCGAGTTATCGACATGCACGCAATAGGAATGAACGAAGTAAAACCGCGGTTCATCACCCAGTTGTGCTGTCAGCAGGCTCGGCATATTCGGCAACGCAACATTCCACCCCATATGCGGCACCTTCAGGCCATCGCATTTTGGGAAACGCGTCGTTACGGCGGGAATCCAGCCCAGCCCGGGCAACGCGCCTTCATCGCTGGAACGAGTGAGAAGTTGCATACCAAGACATACCCCGAGTATAGGAGTGCGCGTGACCAAGGCTTTATAATCTAGAGCTTCACGCAGACCAACCACGGTATTGATGCTGGACATTGCGGCATCAAAGGCGCCGACACCGGGTAGCACCAGTTTCTCTGCCTGCCGAATGACAACAGGGTCAGACTCGATGCAGGATTTAAGGCCGATGCGTTTGAACATATTGAGCAAGGAGCCGAGGTTGCCTATTCCGTAATTGACAATTGTAATCACTTCGGTGCTTTTGCCGGAAAGCAGTATTTTATATAAAAACTCATTGGTACTAGATTGGCCTTGGCCAGCAAAAAAAAGAGGGGGCGCAATCGCTCGAAACGTTTTTTATAGGTCGGATAGTTGGTCCAGTTCTTTGGTGTCGTTTCCATTACCTGTTGATATTGTACATCGGTAAGCCCAAGGCGCTTCTTGAAATAGGCGACTAGCTCATCCTCGATCATCAGTTGTGTGTTGTACTCCGCCCAGGCCTCGTTTCGCGAAAGAGTTCCGTTGCGCACGCGGGCAGCAAGAGTGTTATTTCTCATATCGCTACCGAATTTTTGCGGAAGATAGATGCTGTGATAAAAAGCCGTCATGCGATTCTCGAGATGATGACCACCGTAATAGCGCCAGTCAAAGTGCTTTGACAGAAAGGATTTTGCGTTTTCCTTGGAATAAGCGATGTACCAAAGCGGTCGGATAAACTTGACCCTGTGGAAAAGCGCAGAGTTCAAGAAACGTGAGAAAGTCATCAATGGATAGGAATTAATTTTGACTCGCCCAAACTGGCGATGAATGGACTGGATGTATTTTCCATCAAAGTAATTACGTCCCAAGGGGGTGATGCCCTCTTCCAAAAATGAATGACCTTCTAGAATGTACTTGATCGAGTATTTTGCAGCCACCTTCCGTAATAAATAGGCGTAGCCCAGATCTGTTGAGGCCTCGATTTCCGCGACCCCAGACAAGAAGAAAGCGCGAAAGATGTCGTCGGCTTCCTTGTTCATCACAACATGGGTATAAAGATCCACGTCCAATCCGTTCAACACCTTATGGATATTCATGGTGGCGATTGCAGAATTCCAGGTGTTGTCGTAATGGACAGCTAGTGGTCTCAGGCCCCACTTTACCTTGGCCAAATAAACCAAGTACGAGGAATCTGTACCGCCACTGACCCCAACTATGCAATCGTAAGGCTTGCCTCGACCGCTAAGCTTGATGTCCTCGACCATGACGGAAAATAGCGCCTCGCCTTTAGGTTGACCAGTCCCATACTGCTCACTTAGGCTCTCAACCTGACGACAATAGTTGCATACGCCCTCATAATCGAAATAAATGGAGGGAACCCTCTCGTCATAGATACAGCGCGAGCATTTTTGCAAGTCGACTTGATTAATATCAGTATTCTGCATCACTTTCAATTTTCAGTCATTCCAGTCACTGCGCCGTGACGTAACACATACCTACATGTCAATTGATATATCTCTACTAATCAGCTTGTTGAGACTTTCGGCACAACAGAACCCGATGGTAGTTCCCTTGTTGGTGGCTTGCGGGCGTATTTAGTCGACGATGAGCAGGATACGGTTCCAGTGCTATCGCACTTACATTTGTTGTTGCACTAGCAAGGCTCGGATTTCCTCAAGCAACTCGGCGATGCGCCGAGTTGCTGCCCCCCCATTCCAAAGACTTCAGAAAGTTGGGTTTGGGTGTAGGTTTTTTGCTCATAAGTGATCTCATTGACGGCGATGGCCCCAGTGCCACAGCTTATGGTGTAAACGCCCTCAGTCAATCTGTATACGCATCCTGATTGCTGCAACTGATCGCTTGCGGGTGCTACTTGTGCGCACCAGATATGCAATGGCCTGCCGCCCAAAGTGGTAAACGCGCCTGGATAGGGTGTAGTTTGGGCACGGATGAAGCGGTCGATGCTACCCGCATCCTTAGTCCAGTCAATCAGGCCGTCTTCTGGTGACCTCTGCGGTACAGTGCGACGCCTGTTTTCGTCCTGCAAACACAACTTCAATGTGCCACTAGCAAGCTGAGGCAGTGCTTTTCGCAATATCTCTACTCCGCGCTGTTCGATACGGGCGTAGAGCGTAGCGATGGTGTCGTTCGGGTTGATAGGCTCTTCCTTCTGACTTGCAATAGGACCAGAATCGACACCATCATCCATTTGAAACAGGGTAATACCAGTCTTCGTTTCGCCGTTGATCATAGCCCAAACTAGCGGAGCGCCACCACTGTATTCAGGCAGCAAGGATGCATGCAATCCATAGGCGGGAGCTAGCATACGCCAACGCTTTGGAACCATATGATACCAACCAGCTACCAGAAAAGCGTCGGGATCCCATTCCGCAACTGCTTCATACAAGCCAGGTTCATTCATCGAGCGATCAAGTGTCCGAAAAGGGATTGCATTCGAATTAGCTAGCCCTGCCACATCCGCATGGAGCACATTGGTTACGCCGCTTGGGCGATAAGAAATTTCGAAGGTCTCTGCGGATGTAACAATGCCGGTGACCTTTAATTCAGGCAATTCCAGGCAAGTTGCTAGGCAGCGCAGACCGAAAGTGCTCGAACCGATAAAGACAAGGTTCATAAATAAACCCTCATCCATGCTTCCACATTCAGAAGCGACCAAATTAACAGTCGCCGGTTCTGCTGACCCATGAGGTGCTGATCCACGAGTGAGCTAACTGTCGCTTGGTCGAGCACATCGTAAATTTTAGCGCTGCTATTTAGGAGGGTACGCTTAACAAAGTCTATGCTCTCCCCCTTGAACCAACTGGCGTCAGGTGAAGAGAACCCCTTCTTTTCGGCGCGTGTAATGTCTGCCGGGATGTGGAGGCTCATCATGTCGCGCAGGATCTGTTTGCCGTCGTTGGTCTTCTGGAAATACTGGCTCTGTTTGTCACCAGGTTCGTTCTCATTGATCTTGAGCACTTCAGCAAGATTGTTCAACTTCAAGGCCACCGGGCATTGCATGGCGAAATCGACCAAGTCGTTGTCCATGAACGGCACCCGGTTTTCCAGGCTGTGCGCCATGCTGAGTTTGTCTTCCACTACAAACAGGCCATGAAGAAAAGTCTTAGCCTCGAAGTACAGGCTATGGTTGATGTAATCTTCGGGGCGATCGAGCACATTGTCATGGGTGGCGAATACATCGCGAAAAATATCGCGGGTCCAAACGCCTGAGACATCATCGGCGATTGGCGCAAACATTTGCTTGAGCAGCCGGTTGTCTACCAAGCGTTGCCAGTAGAGGTAGTACTGATCAATGTAATGCTCGAAATTCTGGCTGTTGGCGGTACGGTAGTAGCGCCAGGGGTAACCTCCAAAAAGCTCATCGCCGCCACTACCAGAAAGAACGACTTTTACGAATTTGCTGGCCAGTTTGGCTGCATAGAAGTTGGGGTAACTTTGCCCCACGCGGGGCTCTTCTAGGTGCCAAGCGAGCTTGGGCAGGCAGCGCTCCATGTCGCCTGCTTTAAGAACCATTTCGTAATGCTCGGTTTTAAAGCGGGCCGACATTGCTTCGGCTTTGGTACGTTCATCAAAACCCAGTTCAATGCCCGAAGCCGAGCTGAGGTCAAATCCACAAGTGAATGTTTTGAGGTAGGGAAACTGTTGCGCAGCAATGGCCGTGATGGATCCCGAATCCATACCACCACTGAGGTAAGCACCCAACTCAACATCGCTCACCAGCTGGCGATTGACGGCTTGTTTGAATAAACGGTCCAACTCTTCCACATATTCTTGCTTATCGGCTTTGTGGTCTGGCTCACGGAATCGGTAGTCCCAATAATGATGCTGACTCCATTGACCCGTTGCCACATGCAAACTAGCGTAATGTCCCGCAGGTAGCAAGTGCACATCTTTTAGCAAGGTTTGATCGGTAAAAATATTTTGGAATGTGAAATATTCCAACAGCGCCTTTTTGTCCAACTCCCGCTTGAAAGTGGGTTGTGCAGCGATCGCTTTTTGTTCAGAACCGAATGCAAAACTTTGACCTTGCCTAGCGTAATAAAGCGGCTTAATGCCGTAACGGTCTCGCGCCAACAGCAAGGTTTGCTCTTTTCTATCCCACAAGGCCAAGCCAAACATGCCGTTGAACTTGAGCAACCCATCTGGGCCCCAGTGGGCGAGTGCATTCAGCACGACTTCGCTGTCAGTTTGGCTCCTGAACCAATATCCCAAGGCCTCCAGTTCGCTGCGGATTTCGCGGTAGTTATAAATCTCGCCGTTGTAGCTCAACACATAGCGATGATCGCGTGTGATCATCGGCTGGTGGCCAGCAGGACTAAGGTCGATGATGGCCAAACGTCGATGCCCAATGCCCACATTGCCCTCAATCCATTGCCCTTCCCCATCGGGGCCACGATGGGAGATGGCGTCGGTCATTTTTTTGAGGATGACTGGAGAAACAGGCTCACCGCTCAAATGAATCAAACCAGCAATCCCGCACATCAGATAGTGCTCTCCACCACTTGCTCAATCACATAATCTTGTTCTTCGGCTGTCATGCCGTGGAACAAAGGCAAGGAGATACTGCAATGGTTGGCAGCATAGGCGTTTGGAAAGTCTAGTGGCCTTAGTTTATATTTCTCTCGGTAGAATGTGAGCATATGAACCGCATGTGTTGCAGGCCTGGTGGAAATACCCACTTTTTGTAATTTGTCCATCCAAGCATTGCGACGCTCATTAATGCGAAAGACCGCATTAGGCTTGACGCTCTCGGGGTGGAACAAACAAGGGTAGCTTTGATAGCCGTGCTCATAGCCAGCTCGGTGTACAGGTGTACGTAGCCAAGCCAACTTGGCAAATGCTTCGTCGTAACGCAGTGCTAGACGCCGCCTTTCCTGAATGATGTCGAATGCTCTGTTCATCTGTGCAGAACCCAAAGCCGCCTGCAAATCGGTCATGCGCTGGTTATATCCAGCATCTGGGTGATCAGCCAACAGATAGGGCCGAGCGCCCAAATGGCGCTGCAAGTCTGACATGGCCGCGCCATGATCACGCAATCGACGCAACTTGGCAGCTAAGACGTCATCTTGGGTGGTAATCATGCCGCCTTCGCCAGTGGTGATGGCTTTACGCGGATGAAAACTAAAGACCCCCGTATGCCCAAGAGTGCCGACATGTTGTCCTTTATAGCGACTACCAAAACCACACGCCGCATCCTCGGCAACCCATAGTTTGTGGTACTTGGCGAATGCATTGATAGGCTCCATGTCTGCAGCCATACCAAACAAATGGACTGGCAAGATGGCTTTTGTTTTGGTTGTGACCAAAGAGTCAAGCTGTTGGATATCGAGGTTAAAGGTCTCAAGATCAATATCACAAAAAACGACCTTTGCTCCCAAATGTTCTACCACGTTGGCTGTAGCAATCCAGGTGAATGCAGGAACGATGACTTCATCCCCAGGCTGCAAACCCAAAGCGGCAAGGGATAGGTGTAAGCCTGTGGTGCATGAGGTAACGGCAATGGAGTGCTTGGCTCCGGTAAATTCAGACCACTTGTTTTCGAACTCGCGAACTTTGGGGCCTTGCACAAGCCAACCAGAACGCAAAGGCTCCATGACACTCTGTACCTCACTCTCCAAAAGTGAGGTTCTTGCAATAGGCACATCCATATGTTTTGCAAAGCTCATGAGGGCAATCCCACCGCATGACGACGTACAGCCACCTCTACTTTATGTTTGGCACGCCATTCGATAAGGCGTTTTAACCCCTCACGAAGATCAATTGTTGAGATGAATCCAATTTCATTGCTTGCCTTTGTAGGACTAGCAATTCGGTTCCGCACCAGTGTCGCTTGACTACGCTGAGCGTAAGCAATTGGCTTATCACAACCGGTGATCTCCAACAACAACTCGGCCAATTGCTTCAAGGTCGTACGCTTACCAGTGCCAACATTATAAAAATTATCTACTGTTTCTGCTTTCATGGCGCAAACATTGGCTAGGGCACAATCTTCAACAGCCACGAAATCAAAAGCTTCTGAGCCATCACCCATGATTGTTGGACTTTGACCCTTATCTATGGCGTCAAGCATTTTCATGATGACCGCTATGTAAGCACCATGGTAGTCTTGCCGCGGCCCGTAAACATTCATATAACGTAAGCCAACAAAGTTAAGCTTGTATCGATGGTAGAAAGCACGCAGCATGGCCTCACCACAGATTTTGGTTGCGCCATAAAAGTTTTGATTATTGAACGGATGATCTTCTTCCATTTGTTCGTGAACTGCATCACCATACACCGAAGCTGAAGATGAATAAACCAAACGCTTCACGCCTTTGGCGATGCAAGCTTCCATCACGTTGAAGGTGCCGCGCACGTTCACGTCAAAGGCGCTTCGTGGGTATTCGTGGCACTGTAAGAGCCACAGGGCGGCAAGGTGGAATACACCATCGGCGCCATCAAATGCAGACTGAAGAATGTCGGTTTGCATGACGTCTCCGCCCACGTCGTAAATTTTTACCCGAGTGTCATTTAGGGCATTGATAAGGTTTTCACGACTACCCCGTAAGAAGTTGTCGTAAATCAAAACTTCTTTGACATCTTCTTTGAGAAGATTGTCTACTGTGTGTGAACCGATCAGACCGGCCCCGCCAACGACGACAAGTTTTTTTCCATTGAGATTCATGCTATTTCGAATGCTAAAGTTCGGCTAGTTTTGAAACTTTGCCAAGTGCGTTGGCCAGCGTTTGCACTATATGTGCTTGCTGGGCCTGCGTTATGAAGGGTCCCATTGGCAGACTTATGACTTCTTCAGCCACAAGCTCGCTAACAGGCAAACGGGCGCTGGCGTCGGACACGGCGGGCTGCTTACTTAAAGGTAAGGGGTAATGTACAGCGGTGGGGATACCAGCAGCTTTCATGTTTTCTTGCAAGATGGCACGAGCATGAACGCGGATGGTGTATTGAGCGAAAACGCTGTTGTTATAGAGCTCGATATGGGGCGGGATAAGACTTGCCGCATCGCCTAAAACATCTAGCAATGCCGATAAAAGGGTGTTGTAGTTTCCAGCTACTTGCTTCCGAAGGGCAAGTTCTTCATCAAACACTGCGAGTTTCGCTAACAGAATAGCTGCTTGCAGTGTGTCCAAGCGGCTATTCACTCCGAGCCGTATGTGGTGGTAGCGACGATCTTGGCCGTGTCTTGCAATTTGCCGTATCACTGTGGCCAGTTCATGGTGATTGGTAAAGATAGCGCCGCCATCCCCGTAGCATCCCAACGGTTTACTCGGAAAAAAACTGGTACAGGCAATCGTGGATAGATTACAGCTCTTACGACCCTTGTAAGTGGCACCAAAGCTTTGTGCTGCATCTTCAATTACTGGGATTCCATGTTTCGCCGCAATAGCATTAATCGCGTCCATGTCCGCGCACTGTCCGAAGAGGCTGACCGAAATAATTGCTTTGGTGCGCTTGGATATGGCAGCTTTAAGCAAAGCAGGATCAAGGTTGTAGGAACGAGGGTCGACATCTATATAAACCGGCTTGGCTCCCAACAGTAATACTGCTTCGGCAGCGGCAATATAGGTAAAGCCAGGGATTATGACCTCATCGCCCGGACCAATGCCAATTGCCATTTGGGCAATTTGCAAAGCATCAGTGCCATTGGCTACCGTAATGCAATGCTTGGCACCAGAGTAGGTGACCAGTTTTTCTTCCAGTTCAGCCACCTCGGGGCCGAGGATGTATTGACCGTGGTCCAGCACGCGCTGAACGCCCGCATCAATATCAGATTTCAACCGTTGATATTGAGTCTTGAGGTCGAAAAACTCCATAAAATTTGTGCCACTCATTCTTGTATGAAGCAATTACCATCGAAAAGCAAATATTTCATACCGGTATGTGAACAAACAGCTTCAGCTGAACCTGTAAGAGGCAAATTGAGACGATCTCCAAACTGGCTCATCCAACCGATCTGCTTACCTGGCACGCCAACCATCAGCGCATAGGGCTTGACCGAGCGGTTAATTAAAGCTCCGGCTGCAACAAAAGCGTATTCGCCTATTGTCGTGCCACACACAACGGTGGAGTTGGCTCCGAGGGTAACGCCTCGCTTTACGAGCGTGTTGCGGTATTCATTCTTACGGTTTACGGCAGATCGGGGGTTGTACACGTTGGTAAAAACGACGCTGGGGCCGCAGAATACATCGTCTTCCAATGTTACATTCTCGTACACCGACACGTTGTTTTGGATTTTGCAGTTATTTCCGATCACAACGCGATCACCCACAAAAACACCCTGACCGAAAGAGCAATCACGACCGATCTTGGCGCCACCACAAATGTGCACCCAATGCCAAACGCAACTGCCTTCTCCTATCTGGGTACCTTCGTCAACGATTGCAGTTGGGTGAATAGTGATGCTCATTTAGTATTTACTTTCATATTTCTATCTTCTTAGTATTCCAGTGGCAATGCAACCCGCTTGCCATCGCGGGAAGAGAGATACATGGCGATTAGTAGCTCCAGTGTTTTGAGTCCTTCACGGCCGTCGGTTTCAGGCTCGTCTTCGCCACGCAGAGTTTTGATCACGTTGTCGTAATAAAGTGGATGGCCGAAACCATAGACCGAAGTGGCCGGGTAGTTGGCATTGGCAATTCCAGCGTCTTCGGGGTGAACATCAGCAAACTCCCAAGTCTGAATTTCATTGACCGCCACGCCGCCAATACGTGCGGTCCCTTTCTCTCCAAGTATAGTGATGCTGCCTTCCAAGTTCTTCGGATAGGTGAGCATGGTCACGTTGACAGTACCCATGGCGCCGCTTCGCCATCGCAACGCCACTACGCCACTGTCCTCAACTTCAATGTCTCGTGCCAAAGTACCAGTGTAGGCCATAACGCTTTCCACGGGGCCAATCAGCCAATCGAGCAGATCAATGTAGTGACTAGCCTGGTTCATCAATGCACCGCCGTCAAACTCCCAGGTGCCGCGCCATTTTGCGCTATCGTAATATTCTTGCGGTCGTGTCCAAAAAACATTCACAGCGACGGAGTAGATTTTGCCGAAACGGGCTTGTTCAATAGCGCGCTTAAGCAATTGGAGAGTAGCGTTTCGGCGGTTTTGCTTGACGACAAGGAGACGTACATTTGCGTCGTCACAGGCTTTCACCATACGTACACCATCGCGCCAACGAGTAGCCATGGGCTTTTCTGTCATTACGTGTCGGCCCGACTGTGCCACCAGAATAGCTTGTTCAGAGTGTAGCCCGCTAGGTGTGGACAGGATCACTAGGTCGGCGGTAGTAGCCTTCAGCATTTCAGTTAGGCGGAGGTGGCCAGTGGCCTTAGTGCTCGCAACAGCTTGCTCTAGTGCGGCGGCATTCTCGTCACATACGTCAACCAGTTCTACACGGTTCCTGTGCTTTTCAATCGCACTGAAATGATTGGTGGAAATACGGCCACAGCCCACTAGGGCTAGGCGGATATTGCGCTCAGTAATTGGAGGGTAAAAGTGCATGAGGTAGTTCTTGAACAGGTGCAAATTACTTTTTGTCAATCCACACCAAAGTATAAGTTTAAAGGGCTTTCCTGAAACAATTAAAACGGCGTACCCCCTAACAAATCATCTGGGCTTCGTAATGGAAAATACCAAAACTTTTACTACAACTGCAATAAAGCAGATTAACGTAATCGCAAAAAAAAGGCGAATCGGCAATAACCGCTCAATGGCAACCGAAATGCCGATGGTCTCTCGGTTGAAATCATCAATTACATCGAACTATCGAAATGTTCTACCGTCTTTGGGTTGGTAATCCATTATATCCATTGGTCAAAGCTGATTGATCGCCTGCTGCACCGTCAAGGACTCGGGCTTCTGGCGTATTAGCCGCTTGCGAAATTCGATCTGCAAGTTGAGTCCAGTTCCTAGTGTTTTCGATACATACGCTTGTGATTCCATATGAAAAACCTTGACGTTACGCAGATATAAATAGCACAGGCAAAAGATGACCTTAGCCCTGATTTACATACCGCTTAACTACTATTAGGCAGCCATTTTTTGGCGGTCTGCATACCATTGCTCTTCAAACTCCATTGGACTTACATACCCCAGTGAGGAATGCAATCTGTTGAAATTGTAAAAGCTCATCCAACTCATCACCTCGTCCATAGCGTCTCGTCTGGTTGCAAATCTTTGACCATAGAGCCGGCCAACTTTTAGGCTGCCCCAGAAGCTCTCAGTGGGTGCATTATCCCAACAATTGGCTCTTCGACTCATGGATCTCCTCATGCCGTATTGGACAGCCAATCTCTTGAACTCCTCACTGCAATACTGTATCCCCCGGTCAGAGTGGAAGATCAGCCCCTTATCTGGATGTCGCATATGCCACGCCATTTCCAGGGCGTCTGCCACCAAACTTGTCTCCATCTTGGGGCTCATGCCCCAACCGACCACTATCTTACTGAACAAGTCCAATACGACGGTCAGAAATAACCAGCCCTCATTGTTCGCAATGTAGGTGATGTCACTTGACCAGACCCGATTGGGCTCAGCTGGCGTGAAGTTCCTTTGGACCAAATCAGGTGCAAATCCTAGTTTATGGTTGCTGTCAGTCGTGTGAACAAAGCGTTTTTTACCCTTGGCTTTAA
>CAIVHB010000098.1 GCA_903905585.1 uncultured Ferrovum sp.
ACCAATCACGGTAGTGCGCGCACGCGTAGAAGCTGCGTAATCAGCCACACCAAAAGACATCGCTTCTAAGCGACGACTAGATTGTGCAATGGCCTCCACGTTGGCCATACCCAGTGCGGTCTCGATCAAGACCTCGAAGCCGATACGTTTTTCACGTTTCTTTGCAGCTTCTATCTGTGTGACCATCATGTCGATGGCGTACACATCGGCAGGAACACCCACCTTAGGAATCAGGATCATATCGAGGCGAGGGCAAGCTTCAACAATATCCACCACATCGCGATACATATAGTGGGTATCTAAACCATTAATACGCACCATCATGGTCTTCGTGCCCCAATCGATATCGTTCAAGGCCTGAATAATATTTTTACGAGCTTGCTCTTTATCATCAGGGGCAACGGCATCTTCTACATCTAAGAAAATGATATCGGCTGCGCTATGTGCTGCTTTTTCGAACATTGCGGGATTGGAACCGGGTACAGCAAGTTCCGAGCGATGCATACGGGCCGTAGCCTGTTCAATGATGGTAAAACTCATGGTGATTTCTCCTCGATAAAAAAATAATATTTATTTGAACTAACCGGTTGCCCCTAATCCCGCCGCAGCGCAATTAATAGACATGAGTAGCGCCTCTCGCACGTCATCACCTCCTGTTGCTCGTAACTTCCTTAATAAAAGCACCTGCTCTCTACTCACTCGATTCAAAGTCTCTAGGCGACGAGCAAGGCGACGACGGTATTGCGGAAAGCGTTCAGCAACAATTGAACCCCCAGAAATCAACTGAACCATCTCTTTGGTCAACTGAAATTCTTTTTCAATATTTTGAAATATTTCTGTTCTGGTATGTTCGTCAGCAACCAGATTGGCAAACTCCCTAGCGATTTCTAAGTCGACCTGACAGAGGGTTCTTTCCACCTCATCGATCACCATACGAAAGAGTTTGTAGTCACTAAACATACGACGGAGAACTTCCAAACCACGTTCTTTGCGCACATCAAGGAATGCTTTCAGCCCTGATCCCACACCGAACCATCCCGTGACCATATGGCGATTTTGCGTCCACGCAAAAACCCAAGGAATCGCGCGCAAATCAGCAAGAGACTGCGCCTGGGTTCTGCGCGCAGGACGAGAGCCAATATTCAACATCGATAGCTCTTCCAAGGGGCTTGAAGCCTGAAGGTAGGAAAGCATATCGGGGCGCTCCATGAGCTTACGATACATCGTCCAAGAGGTACCTGAAATGGCCTCCATCGCTTCCTCGTATTCATGCAGCGGCAGCTTTGCCGCTTCTCGTTCAGAAAGAAGAATGTGACTTAAAACGGCTGAACCCAGTAGCTCCATTTGAAAGGTAGCAGTCCCTCGGTTGGCATATTTGAGTGAAACCACTTCGCCCTGATCTGTGATGCGAAACATGCCGCGTATCGTGCCCGCAGGTGCTGCATTAATTGCGCGCCCTGTGGGCACCCCCCCTCGACTGACCGAGCCACCGCGGCCGTGGAAAAAGCTCACAGAAACGCCAAATTCCTGACCAGTACGCACCATCTGACGCTGCGCCTTTGCGAGTTCCCAATTAGCCGCAAAGTAGCCACCATCCTTATTAGAGTCGGAATAGCCCACCATGACTTCTTGCACATTGTGCTGTTGACGTAGACTTCTCTGCACCACAGGAACCGCAAGAAGCTCTCTCAGAATCTGAGGGGCTTTGCGCAAATCAGGAATGGTTTCCAACAGAGGCACGATCGGCAAGGTGCAACCTTCCATACCAGCCGCATCATTGAATAGTCCCGCTTCTTTAGCCATGAGATAAACGCCAAGCACATCCGCAGCACTATGCGTCATGCTGAGAATAAGAGATCCAAATGCCTCTCGATCAATCTTCTGACGCATTTCTGCGATAACTCTAAAGGTCTCTAATGTTTCTGCTGCTTCGCTGCCAAGTGCAGATAAATCTCGATGTGCATTGCGAGGCTTGGTTAACTCTGACATCAACCATGCTTTCCATTCTGTGGAGTCCTCAGCAGGAGCAGGAACTCCCTGAACAATCTGATAAATCTCAGCTAAGGTTTTGTTCATTCGAATGGTGTTTTCACGAATATCTAAACGCACCGTAGAGAATCGGAAAATACCAACTTCTCTTTGTAAAGGAAGAATTAATGCCTTCGCAATAGATTCAGCTCCCGCCTCAATAAGCGCGTTATTCATGCGAGCCAAATCAGAAAGCAACTCATCAGCAGACCGATAACCTAAGCCTGCTGAAGGCAACTCAAATCGTTCGGCAGAAGGAAGTGTCTCCTCCAGCTTGAGTCGTATCAGACCCAAAAATTGTCGAAATAATTCTCCTGGATTGCGCAATGCCAAGGCATCTCCACCAACCGTAGCGCTTAATGCCAGTCGAACATGATCAGCAAAATCATGAGGGATCGAAAGCGTGCGCTCAGCGATACTCATGAGACGAATCAACTCAGTAATACGATCACGATAACGACGCAGAACGGCAAGACGTGTCTCCCATAAAGTTCTGCGCGTCACTGCACTGGTGACATAGGGATTACCATCTCGGTCACCACCTATCCACGAACCAAATCCCATGAAAAACGGGACCTCTAGTTTTTGTTCTGGGAAATGTCGCGCAAATTCTGCCTCGATACGCGCCATGACCTGGGGCACCACATCAAAAAGATTCTCTTGGAAGAAATACAAACCCCAAGCAACCTCTTGATCAACGGTAGGCTTCTCTAGTTTCAATTCACCTGTGAGCCACAACAATTCGATCTCAGTAGTAATTTGGTGATGGGCCTGCTCGCGCTCGCGAGGGGTCCAACGAGATGACTCTAGATCGAATAATTTGAGATAAATACGACGATAACGCTCCAACACTGTGACACGCTTAGCCTCAGTAGGATGGGCGGTGAGTGTGGGACGTATACGAATATGATTTAAAGCATTTTGAATTTCTTTTGCGCTTACTCCCGCCTTGCCAACCATCGCAAAGGCTTGAGCAAATGTTCCCTGAACATTTTCTGCGCCCTCTTGTGTTTCAATCAGGCGTCTATTGCGCATATCACGATTTTGCTCAGCAATAGCCAATAACTGAAACCAAATGCCTTGGGCGCGCAACGCTTTACTGAGCAGGCCTGGGGCTAAGTCTCTGAAGGAGCTTTCTCCTTTGACAACAGAAACCACTTCTGGTTGGTATCGACTCAATACCGATGCAAATAATTCTTGCAGTAGCGCTGAGCGTGAAAAACCATCTTCAGCGAGAGGACTCTCATTCTCATTTTCAGGTGTGACGGTATAGCTTGCATCATTCACAGCCGTGATTCCTTAATCAAAATTGATTGGCTTATGCCCCGGAGGGCAAGCCAATCTCAGGGCGCACGAACCTTTGTAAGGTCCGCGCGCTTTAGACAACTTGAATGAAACTAATGATCAGATGCTAGCAAGCGCCTTTGCTACGGTTGCACCTAATTCAGACGCACTAGGTGAAACGAACAAGCCATAAGACGCCATGATTTCGGCTTTCTCAGCTGCGGTATCACCTGCCGCAGAAATGATCGCGCCTGCATGCCCCATACGTCTGCCTTTTGGTGCAGTCATACCCGCAACATAGCCCACCACAGGCTTGGTCATATGTTCTTTGATCCAAGCTGCTGCCTCGGCCTCCTGTGGACCACCTATCTCGCCTATCATCACCACTGCCTTTGTATCCGGATCTTCTTGGAACCGTGCCATGTGATCAAGGAAGGAGCTGCCATTGATGGGGTCACCACCAATACCAACACTTGTCGTGACGCCAATACCTAGTGCCTTCATTTGCGCAGCAGCCTCATAACCAAGGGTTCCTGATCGCGAAACGATACCCACATTACCCGGCATATAAATATTGCTTGGCATAATACCCAGCATGGCTTTTCCAGCACTAATAATGCCAGCGCAATTAGGCCCAACAATCGTGGTGCGCTTTTCTTTTGAGTAGCGACGCAGATAGCGTTTAACCCGCATCATATCTTGCGAGGGTATCCCATCGGTGATGATACAAACCAATTCTAATCCCGCATCTGCCGCTTCCATCAATGCGTCCGCAGCATAGGGTGGGGGAACAAACGCTAGACTGGCTTGCGCGCCGGTTTGTTCAACTGCATCACGAACCGTATTAAATACGGGGCGGTCTAGATGAATTTTCCCACCTTTTCCAGGAGTAACGCCTCCAACCACATTAGTGCCATAAGCAATCATTTCTGCGGCATGAAAGGAGGCTTTGTCTCCAGTAAAACCTTGAACAATGATGCGTGTTTTCTCATCAATTAAAATACTCATTTTTTTATCCTCTTAAGGGCTGTGCTTTAGGCGACTTTTTCGCCACGGGCCAAACGAACGGATTTTTCACAGGCTTCCATCAAGGAGTCTGCAGTGACAATAGGCAAACCGCATTCGCGGATAATTTTTTGTCCTTCCTCTACGTTTGTTCCTGCTAGGCGAACGACTAAGGGAATACTTAAGCCCTTGGCGGCTTGCACTACCCCTTCTGCAACCCAGTCACAGCGATTAATTCCCGCAAAGATATTCACCAAAATGCATTTCACGTTACGGTCTGACAAGACCAAACGGAATGCAGCTCCAACACGCTCGGGCGATGCTCCGCCACCCACATCTAAAAAGTTCGCAGGCTCACCACCGGCGTATTTGATGTTATCCATCGTGGCCATTGCCAGACCTGCACCGTTGATAATGCAGCCGATATCGCCACTCAAACCCACATAGTTCAAACCATGCTCAGCCGCTTGCGCTTCGCGAGGATCTTCTTCTGCGGGGTCACGCATCTCTGTGACCTGAGGACGACGGAACAGAGCGTTATCGTCAAAGGACATTTTTGCATCAAGGGCGATCACTTGGTCATCTTTGGTCACGACCAAAGGATTAATCTCAACCATGGTGGCATCCAGATCACGAAAGGCGCGATAGCAGCCTAGAATGACTGTGACAGCTTGCGAAACCTGCTTGAGATTCAGCCCCAAACCAAATGCAATCTGACGCGCTTGGAAGGGTTGCAAACCGACTGCTGGCTCGACTTCAATTTGCATAATCGATTCTGGCTTGGTATGCGCAATCTCTTCGATTTCCATACCGCCTTCTGCAGAAGCAATGACGCGAATGCGTTCGATTTTTCGATCAAGGACAAAACCCAAATAGAGTTCGCGCTCAAATGCTGTCGCTTTCTCAACATACAAACGATGTACTACCTTACCTTCGGGACCTGTTTGATTGGTGACTAGGCGCGCACCCAGCATGGCTTGTGCTGCAGTGGCAACATCATTGTAGGTGCGGCAAAGTTTCACACCACCTGCTTTGCCACGTCCACCTGAGTGAATTTGCGCCTTGACCGCCCAATGCGCCCCACCCAATTCCGTGGCCACATACACCGCCTGATCCGGGCTATACGCAACGCCACCCGGGGGAACAGCTACCCCAAATCCAGAAAGCAAAGACTTTGCCTGATACTCATGAATATCCATCTTTTTTCTCCTCCAAAGTTTCCCACCAACATGGTGGTAAATTCTTTCTTATCTAAAGTGCCCTTGGTCTTACGCCAAAAGTCACTTGTATGATTAATTAGGTTTTTTTAAGCAAACACTGTCCCTACAACCACCCCAAAGGAGGTCGCTATTCATTCCTTTACTGTTGGTGTACCGGCTAAAGCCGGCGGGGGAACCCCTATCCTAGGCGACTCTTCACAAGGGCATACACAGACTCAGAACTCTCTCCGCATTCAGCCAAGAGGGCTTCAAGTTCATGCACCGCACCCGTCGCAAACTCATGATCCTTTAGCGAGGGCGCATTGATGTAAACATTAAGTGCAGCACTACGCAGTGATGCCTGAGCAGCCAGAACACCCACTCCCGCATCACTAATCACATTTTTATTGCCGATCTCAGCCGTACGCCGAGAAAGACGAACCACTGCCGCTGCAGCACGCGCACAAGCTAAAGGCGCTTCAGTCGCGCCCTTCAGGGCCGCCTGGATTGCAGCAGAGCGCTCAGTTTTTTGTTCTTCAGTTTCTTTGGGCAGCTTGTAACTTGCCATTAAACAATTAAAGGCTTCAACATCATCGGCTATCATTGCGCTCATCTCGGAACGCAAACGCTCTGACTGAATCAGGATGTCTTTCATCTCTGCTTCAACATCTTCTAAGCCTTTTTTACCAATCGTTAGGTTCGCCACCATAGAGAGCAAGGCTGCACCCGTTGCCCCCATGACTGCAGCCGCACCCCCGCCACCAGGCGTAGGCGCACTGCTCGCAAGCTCGTCAAGAAACTGACCCAGTGGTTGTTGGAGAGCGCTCATATTCTTTATCAGCCCACCATGGTTTTAGCGATGGCGTAGATTTCCTCTGCATCGAGAACCAAACTATTGCTCTCAAACAGTTTTGCTACGCATGCGCGTTGTAAGGCGATTTTGAGGGCGCCAAAACCAATCGCCCCGAATACAATTTTCCCATGACGATCTGCGCCTTTGTCCATCACATCCACGCCTTCAATACCCATAGGCGGGGTGGCATTGGCATCAGCAATCATCTCTAGGCTTGCGCTGTTTTTCCAAACATCTTCTGACAGCAACTGAATACCGCCAGCACCTGTAGCGATGATGATGTGTGCGCCTTGAATAGCTGCAGCACGACTTTCAGCATCAGGAGCTGCAATACCTTTCACATCCAAACCAAAACGCTCTTTGATGGCTTGAACTGCCTTGAGGGCCTGCTCTTCTTTACGTGAAGTCAGGGTGACGTCTACACCCTCGCGCGCCAACATCACCGCAGCCCTGCTACCCACTGGCCCCGTTCCGGCCAAAATAACAGCCTTTTTGCCCGCTAGGGTGCGACCGTGTCCCAACCAAGCCACGCATGCTGCAGCCGTAGTATTAGAGCCGTTGCTATCCAACATCACTGATACGCGGAAATTGCCAAAGAACTTCTTTTGCACTGCCTTAAGAAGTTCTTCGCCTGCCACCATGTTGCTCCCACCCAAAAACAAGGCAGTACTTTTCTTGTCTTTGGGAGCACGGGTAAATATAGCCCCATCCACCATGGCACCTACATTCTCTGGGGTCACTCCAGCAATAGCAGTGATATGGTCTGCACCACCGTCGTAACACACGACGTTATCGAAAACTGATGGAGTGGTATCGGTATCCAATTGGAACAACAACTTCTTCATGCTCATCCTTTAACTTTTTTACTGCTTTATGTTTTTATGATTCTGGGCGCCAGATCTTTTTTATTTAGGTCACCAAGTGCTGCGGAGTGCCCTTATCCCAGAGTTCTACGTTATCGATTAACTGATCTGCTAAAAACTGCATCGCGCCATCAGATGCCCATGCCACATGAGGCGTGAGCAAGAAATTGGGGCGGCGCAGATTGAGTAAGGGATGACCATCACGAGGGGGTTCAATTGTGAGAACATCAAAACCCGCCGCTGCGATTAAACCCTCGTCTAAAGCTTGGATCAGCGCTTGCTCATCGACCAAGCCACCACGTGCAGTATTAATCAAAATGGCATTGCGCTTCATTTTACGGAATTGCTCAATACCGATCACATTGCGCGTTGCTGGAGTGAGTGGGCAATGAATAGAAATCACATCGGACTGAGCCAATACTTCATCCATTGGAGTAAATTCAACATCTGGAGCCTTGGGGGGGGCATGGTCTGCAAACAACACACGCATACCAAAAGCACGCGCTATCGCGGCGGTTCCCTGACCCAACGCCCCTTCACCGATGATGCCTAATGTTGAACCATGCAAATCGCCAATATCATGGGTAAAGAAACAGAATTGGTCCGATTTTTCCCACACCCCTGCTTGCACGTCTTCTCGATACGCAATCAGATTTCGACGCAAACAAAGAATCATCGCAAAAGCATGCTCAGGTACAGTATGCACTGCATAGTTTCGAATATTCGCTACCGCAATACCGTGCTCTTTACAGTAAGGCACATCAATGACGTCATAGCCCGTTGCAGCCACCGCAATCATTTTGAGATCGGGCAGCTGCGACAAAACTTCAGCACGCAGAGGAACTTTGTTCGTTAAAGCAACGGTAGCGCCTTTCAATTTCGCTACCGTATCTTCAACACCCACCGTTTTTGCATGCTCAACATAATCGGAAGCGCATGAAGGCTTACGAACTTTAGCCTTCAGCGAATCACGGTCAAGGAAAACGACGCGGTGGCTCATATTAGGCAACCCCAGGAGTTGGGCTGTTAGAACGATAGAAGTTACCCGCTGCAGCAACACCACTTCCGGGCTGTACCGAAATGCCACAATCCAACATCGCCACTTCAGCGATGGATACTGCTGCCAACATCATCCCTTCGTTCGAGTCGCCCAAGTGACCAATACGGAATAGCTTACCTGCCACCTTAGACAAACCTGCACCGAAAGAAGTGTTGTAACGTGCATAGGCACGAGAAATCACCTTAGCACCGTCAAAACCTTCAGGCACCATAATCGCCGAGACGGTATCGGAATACCACTTAGGATCTTTAGCGCAGAGTTTTAATTTCCATCCGTCCAGCACGGCAGCACGCACACCACCCGCCAAGTAGGCATGACGATGGAAGACATTTTCTAATCCCTCTTCCAACAGCATGGCAATTGCTTCACGCAAACCGTAGAGCATAGGAATGGAGGGGGTGTAGGGGAAGTAACCCCCTGCGTTTGATTTCACCATATCGTTGTAATCGAAATAGCAACGTGGGCTCTTAGCATGTTCAGCCGCTGCGAGCGCTTTCTGGCTCACGCATGTCACTCCCATACCGGCAGGCAACATCAAACCTTTTTGTGAGCCGCTCACACACACGTCCACACCCCACTCGTCCATACGGAAGTCGATAGAGGCCAAGGCTGAAACTGAATCAACAAAAAGCAGAGCAGGATGTTTTACGCTATCCATGGCCTTGCGAAGTTCAGGTACATTACTCGTTACACCCGTTGCTGTTTCGTTTTGAGCAACCAACACAGCTTTGATTTTGTGCTCTTTATCTGCTTCCAGAATCTGGCGGTACTGCTCAACCGGAGCACCTTCGCCCCATTCTGCTTCGATGATCTGCGTCTCAAATCCCAGTCGCGCAGACATGTCAGCCCACAAGTGACTGAACTGACCAAAACGCGACACTAAAACTTTGTCACCAGGGTTCAAACAGTTGGTTAATGCAGCTTCCCAGCATCCAGTTCCGGAAGAAGGGAAAAGAATGGGGGTACCGGTTTCGGTTTTGAAAATCTTTTTTAAGCCAGCAAAACATTCCAAAGCTAAAGCGGGGAATTTGGGTGAACGATGATCTTCCTGAGAAACTACCATTGCACGTAAAACACGATCGGGCACGTTTGTAGGACCCGGAACAAATAAGAAATTACGACCAGCCATGTTAAATAACTCCTAAATCTTTAAGATTGTTTTAGATGACGACTTTGGCATGCATGACTCTAACAAACACACCCACCCAAGAATGGGTGGGATGGATGCCTTGAGACGTATTTATGCGTATACAGGGAAACGGCGGCACAGTGCCGTTACTTCACCTGCAATACGGTTAATCGCCGCCTCGTCGTCTTTATGTTCTAGTGCATCAGCAATGAAGTTGGCGATCTGCCTTGCTTCATTGGTGCCAAAGCCACGGGTCGTCATGGCGGGAGCACCGATACGGATACCGCTGGTCACGAAAGGTTTCTCGGGATCATTGGGAATTGCATTTTTGTTTACGGTCATGTGCGCGCGGCCCAGAAGAGCCTCGGCGTCCTTGCCGGTCACTTTCTTAGCCTGCAAATCAACCAAGAACACATGGCTCTGGGTTCCGCCTGAAACAATGCGCAGACCACGCTCGGTGAGTGTTTTTGCCATTTCAGCAGCATTCACCTTCACTTGTTTTTGATATGTCTTAAATTCTGGTTTTGAAGCCTCAAGGAAGGCAACTGCTTTTGCTGCGATCACATGCATTAAAGGACCGCCTTGAATACCAGGGAAGATCATGCTGTTCAATGGCTTTTCAAATTCAGCACTCGACAAAATGATACCGCCACGGGGACCACGTAAGGTTTTGTGGGTTGTAGAGGTCACAAAGTGAGCAATACCAACTGGGCTAGGATATTCACCCGCTGCAATCAATCCTGAATAATGCGCCATATCAACCAAGAAATAGGCACCTACACTATCCGCAATATCACGGAAACGCTGCCAATCTATCTCTAGTGAATACGCCGAGGCACCTGCCACAATCATTTTGGGTTTGTGCTCTTTAGCCAAAGCCTCAACTTGATCATAGTCAATGGTTTCGGTATCAGCACGTAAGCCATAAGCAACACCGTTATAAATCTTACCGCTAAAGTTCACACTAGAACCATGGGTTAAGTGACCACCATGAGCCAAAGACATTCCCAGAATGGTGTCACCGGGCTTCATCATGGCGCCGTATACCGCTGCGTTAGCTTGCGAACCTGAGTGTGGCTGAACGTTGGCATACTCTGCACCGTACAGCGCTTTGAGTCGATCAATTGCCAATTGCTCGGCAATATCTACATATTCACAACCGCCGTAATATCTTTTACCGGGATAACCTTCAGCATATTTATTAGTCAGCACAGAACCTTGCGCAGCCATAACAGCCGGACTGGTGTAGTTTTCTGAAGCTATAAGCTCAACATGGTCCTCCTGACGCTGGCGCTCATGTTGCATTGCAGACCACAATTCTGGATCGATACTCGAGATGGTGACTTTTGGATCAAACACGGAAAACTCCTCAATATCAGAAAACTTTATTCTTGGCTGCAAATCCTTGCGGCAATGCAGCATCGTAACTGTTGTCCTATTATCTCGCAGACAACGACTCTCTATTCTAAGACTTTATTATGGACATGATCAGCCCATATGAATTGGCTTTATGACCTTTCAGGGTTTAATCTCTTTATTTCAGGTATCACTTGAGTCATATTTGCGTCTCATTGCACTATACAAAGGCAATCTTAAACCCATGTCAACCTCATCTGTACACTCTTCTTCGGCATTATCTCACTCACAACAAGATGCAGATTTATTGCGGCGTATGTTTGAGGCAGCTATTGCAGCCGCAGCTCCAGATACTTGCTTACCTTCCTTCTTGCCTCCTCCCCCTAAAGGTAGAACAATAGTTTTAGGAGCAGGGAAAGCAGGCGGTGCCATGGCGCGGGCTGTGGAACAGAACTGGCCAGGCCCTATTGAAGGGTTAGTTGTGACGCGTTATGGACATGGCGCTCCCACAGACCGAATAGAAGTTATTGAAGCAGCCCATCCTGTTCCGGATGAAAAAGGTCGCGAAGCAGCTCGTCGTATTTTAGATTTAGCGCAACAAGGTTTTACTCAAGATGATCTGGTGTTGTGCCTCATATCTGGAGGTGGATCGGCATTACTGGCACTCCCCGCTGAGGGCATCACTTTGACCGACAAACAATCCGTCAATAAAGCCCTGCTCAAGTCAGGTGCCACAATTACTGAAATGAATTGTGTCCGCAAGCATCTTTCTGCAATTAAGGGCGGACGTCTTGCTAAAGCGTGTGCCCCCGCGAAGGTATTAACCTTATTAATTTCAGACGTACCCGGTGATGATCCTTCAGTGATTGCTAGCGGTCCTACCGTGGGCGACCCCACAACGTGCGCAGATGCCCTGGCAATCATT
This sequence comes from uncultured Ferrovum sp., assembly GCA_903905585.1. GTDB lineage: Bacteria > Pseudomonadota > Gammaproteobacteria > Burkholderiales > Ferrovaceae > CAIVHB01. The sequence continues at coordinate 11,703 of CAIVHB010000098.1, forward strand.
CAAAAATATAAAATAGATGCCCCGGCAAGTGTCTTAGCGCATCTTGAAAGCGGTAAAGATGAAACGCCAAAGCCCGGAGATGCATGCTTCGCCAATGCCGAGACCATCATGATTGCCACTCCCAATGCCTCGCTGGAAGCGGCCGCAAATGTGGCGCGCGCAGCAGGCATTACACCCTTAATTCTAGGTGATGCCTTAGAGGGCGAGTCCCGAGAAGTTGCACTGGTGCACGCAGGTATTGCCAAACATGCTGCGCGTCACGGCCAGCCCGCTCGTCCACCCTGCGTATTGCTCTCTGGCGGTGAAACAACCGTTACAGTCAGAGGCAATGGGCGCGGTGGGCGCAATGCAGAATTCTTGTTGGCTTTAGCTGTTGCTCTTGAAGGCAACCCGGGAATCTCTGCGATTGCAGGTGATACTGACGGCATAGACGGCACCGAAGACAATGCGGGAGCCATTCTTTTACCTGATTCGCTAGAACGCGCGACCGCCAAAGGAATCAGCGCTAAAGCTTTATTAGCCAATAACGACGGATACAGTTTTTTTCATGGCATCGGCGATCTTGTCATCACCGGCCCAACGCTCACGAATGTGAATGACTTCAGAGCAATATTGATTAGATAAGGGGAAACATAGCAAGCAGTATTTGTAAGGCCCTCTCGGGAGCCGGGTATACCATCTCAGCGGATTGCAATGCTGGATGGATGCTGAATAAGGTTTTAGAGAGTGTGTTCGTACAAAAATAATTTTTTTTAAATTGAAATGTGAGGAGAGCACACCATGGCATCAGATATTGAAATTGCACAAAAAGCAACGCTACAACGCATCACTAAAGTAGCGCATGAAAAGCTGGGCATTGCAGAAGATCACCTTGATCCCTATGGTCACTTCAAAGCAAAAATTTCGCTGAAGTATCTTGATAGTTTGGCATCGCGTCCTGACGGAAAACTGGTTCTTGTCACAGCGATTAGCCCCACACCTGCCGGCGAAGGAAAAACAACAACAACCGTTGGTTTAGGCGATGCGCTCAATCGCATTGGCAAAAAGACAGTGGTGTGCTTGCGCGAACCTTCACTCGGCCCTGTATTTGGTGTGAAAGGCGGAGCAGCAGGCGGTGGTTATGCCCAGGTTGTGCCTATGGAAGATATCAATCTTCATTTTACTGGCGACTTTTCTGCTATTGCACTGGCTAATAATTTATTGGCTGCCATGCTGGATAACCACATTCACCATGGCAACGAATTGAATATTGATGTTCGTCGCATTACCTGGCGCAGAGTGGTAGATATGAATGACCGGGCGCTGCGCGATATTGTAAATTCTTTGGGTGGGCCTGGAAACGGTTATCCCCGTGAAGACGGTTTTGACATTGTAGTTGCATCAGAAGTCATGGCGATCTTCTGTTTGGCTACATCCATTCAGGATTTAAAAAATCGTTTAGGCAATATTGTTGTGGGTTACACAAAAGATCAAAAAGCGGTAACGGCTCGCGATCTTAAAGCCCATGGCGCAATGGCAGTTCTTTTAAAAGATGCGCTGGCACCTAACTTAGTTCAAACCCTAGAGAACAACCCTGCAATTATCCATGGTGGCCCATTTGCCAACATTGCACACGGCTGTAACTCAGTGATTGCGACGAAAGCTGGACTGAAATTAGGTGATTACGTTGTCACCGAAGCGGGCTTTGGTGCAGATTTAGGTGCTGAGAAATTTGTTGATATCAAATGCCGTAAATCGGGACTTCGCCCTGATTGTGTAGTCATTGTTGCTACAATTCGTGCCTTAAAATTCCATGGCGGTGTAGAGCTTAAAGAGCTCAATACTGAAAACCTAGAAGCCTTGAAAAAAGGCGTAGCCAACCTTGAACGTCACGTTAGCAATATTCGTAATCATTACGGCCTGCCTTGTGTAGTTTCGATTAATAACTTCACTTTTGATACACCAACTGAACTCGCACTCTTGCAAGAAACCATGGCCAAACATGGCGTGCCTGTTTTGGTTGCTCGTCATTGGGCAGAGGGTGGCAAAGGGGCAGAAGAAGTGGCTCGTGCTGTGGTTGATATCATCGAGAAGGGCACGCAGAAAAACAACTTTAGCTTTGTTTATGAAGACAACATTCCTTTGTTAGATAAGGTACGAGCTGTTGCCACAAAAATTTATGGCGCGGCCGATATTAGTGCTGATGCCAAAGTTAAAGCCCAGATCAAAAAATTGGAAGAAGATGGCTACGGGCACTACCCTGTTTGTATCGCCAAAACCCAGATGTCATTCAGTACTGACCCCACCGCAAAGGGAGCGCCTTCTGGTCATACCTTGAATATTCGGGAAGTAAGATTAGGAGCGGGTGCAGAGTTTATTGTGATGGTCTGCGGCGACATCATGACAATGCCAGGCCTACCTAAGATTCCTTCTGCCGAAAAAATCGATCTTGATGAAAACGGTAAAGTGGTGGGTTTATTCTAATGAAGAAAATGCATCATTAGCCCTTGAATAACCGGGCAATAAAAAAGCGGACCATGCGTCCGCTTTTTTTTGAGCAGCAATCAACACAAGTTTAAGCAAGATCGGCAATTAAACTTGTACGCATCGCATCGGGCAATGGATTCACTTCAGCGTTGTACTCAGGATGTTTCACTCCAGCCGAAAGCAGCGCCCCCGCTTTCAAGTCAAGCGCCATTTCATCACTCAGCTCAAAGCGCAAAAAATGCACAGCAGAAGTTTTTTCATCACTTTCGCGATCTAGATCCTCATCTGCGAAAGGATGAATGGGCTCATGTCCAGCAACCTGCATAAAAATCTTTGTTTCTACCCCGTGCAGTTTAGCCAGCATTTTTTGGCGCTCCTCTACATCGGTATATTCAATCAGCATGGTAGCCTTCCAATTACGGCCATCAGGAATCAAAGGGTTATACGCACCAAGTTCATCCTGAATACCCTCTTCTTCAAAGACTTTTTCGATACGCAGCATTTCTTGGACTTGGTATCGTATTGTCATTTCATCTTCAAAGAGCAAGGTCATATTTGACCCAAGATGCAAGGTACGTTGTTTTTTATGTTCGATAACTTGAGCCCTATAAGCAGGTCGAGCAACATGGTATTGCTCTAGGCTCATTAAACTATCTCGGGTTATCTGAGGCATATATATAAATTTCTCTACAAATAATTAGTGAGCGGGAAGGCCATATGCAATGCGCAACAAAGAAATAGGATGTTGCTTCTCACGCTGCTCTTGCATACCTTGCACCAGGTGCGTTGCAGCAATTGGGCAGTCCGAACTAACGTAATCAGGGTTATCTTCCTTCATTTGACGCACGACAGGTTTGGCGATTTTCATCGACATATCGAAGTACTCTGATTTCACACCCCAAGTACCGTCATGTCCTGAACAGCGTTCGATGGTTGAGACTGAGGTTCCTGGAATACGTTCCAAAAGCTCTTTGGTTTTAAGGCCAATATTCTGAACGCGAAGGTGACAGGGAACGTGGTAAGAGATTTTTCCAAGTGGCTTGGTGAAATCTGTTTTTAAAAGACCATCGGCATGTCGCTCTGAAAAGTATTCAAAGGGGTCATACATCGCCTCTTTCACTAACTGTACTTCTTCATCATCAGGGAACATCAGAGGCAATTCCTGCTTGAACATCAAGGTGCAGGATGGGATTGGCGTCATGATGGCATAGCCCTGACGCGCCAACACTGCAAGACCTGGAATATTTTTTTCTTTTAATTCTGCGACAGCGTCCAGATCACCCAACTCTAGTTTTGGCATCCCGCAGCAAGCCTCTTTTTCAACAAGCATAGCGGGAATTTGATTGTGATTGAGAACAGCCATGAGATCCCAACCAATCCCTGGTTCGTTATAGTTCACATAGCAGGTGGAATAAATTGCAACCTTACCAGGCGAACGTTTTCCGTCATGAACATGATGTCCATGAGAAGGTTGTGCACGACTACGAAAGGTAGGACTGGCGTACGGAGGGAGTTGGCGATCTTTGTGAATACCTAATACTGAATCCATCGCTTTTCGCGTCACAGAATTCGTATTGACTGCATTGACCGCTTGAACCACTACAGGAATGGTGGCAAGTTTTCCAAGTGCGTCAGTACTTGATAAAAGCTTGTCACGGAAGTTGGTTTTTCCTTCTTTGAACTTTATCGCTTTCGCACGCAACATGGTGTGCGGGAAGTCCAAATTGAACTGATGAGGGGGAACATAGGGGCATTTGGTCAGATAACACATGTCGCACAGGTAGCACTGATCGGCGACTTCCCAGTAAACGCTCTTAGGAACTGAATCCAGCTCCATAGTGGGGCTTTCATCAATTTTATCGAATAACATCGGGAAAGCATTGCACAGACTGAAGCAACGGCGGCATCCGTGACAAATATCGAAGATGCGCTCCATTTCTTTTTCGCAAGATTCAGCGTTATAGAAATCGGGGTTTTTCCAGTCGATGGGATGACGCGTCGGCGCCTCTAGACTACCCTCACGTGTGGCCATAGTCAGTTTTCCTAGGGTTTTTGATATTTTTTGGCAGACACCGGATATCCGAAGATACCCGGTGAGCCGAACGGCAATGGATACCGTTAAGGGATTACGCAGTCAATGCATTCAATGCTTGGGTGAAGCGGTTTGCGTGTGAACGCTCAGCTTTTGCTAAAGTTTCAAACCAATCAGCGATTTCGTCGAAGCCTTCTTCACGAGCAGTCTTAGCCATACCGGGATACATATCGGTGTACTCGTGGGTTTCGCCATGGATAGCTGCTTTCAAGTTTTGCTCAGACGAACCAATAGGCAAACCAGTAGCTGGATCGCCAACAGATGCCATGTACTCCAAGTGTCCATGAGCATGTCCCGTTTCGCCTTCAGCGGTAGAACGGAACACGGCTGCAACATCGTTTTGACCTTCTACGTCTGCTTTTGCAGCGAAGTAGAGATAACGACGATTAGCTTGTGATTCGCCTGCGAAGGCATCCTTCAGATTCTGGTACGTATGTGTACCTGCGAGATTAGGCATAAAAAACTCCTCGTGGTGAATAAATAGGGCAGCGCCCCGGAAATCATTTCCGAAACATTGAGCCTTTATATCAGTCAAAGTTCCAAAAAAGAAAAATGGTTTAGACTTAGTCTAAAATAGCTCCACAAGTTTACTGGGGAAGCGCTGTACAAGCAACCTTGATGAAGGATTTAAGGCGCACATTCAGAGGCGAGGGGCGATTTCTTGCTGATCAGGCGGTTCCTGATTATCTGAGCGAGGCCTGCGCGAATTCCTTAAGTTTCCATGCATGCGCGTGAAAGACTGAGAAACCTGCAAAAAAGAGGAAAGTTCGCTCAATGCAAGCCGATACACCTCTCGCTTAAATTCGATCACAGATTCAAGTGGAATCCAATATTCATGCCATCTCCAAGCATCGAATTCCGGATGCTCGGATGCGCGTAAAGACACATCACTATCTCGTCCCGTTAAGCGCAGCAGATACCAAATTTGCTTTTGGCCACGATAATTTCCCCGCCATTCTCGCCTCACCCAGTTTTCAGGGACATCGTACCGTAACCAATTTCGCGTTCGCCCAAGAATCTGAACATGCTCAGGGCGTAAGCCAACTTCCTCCATCAATTCACGATACATGGCCTGTTCAGGCGATTCGCCATGCTTGATCCCCCCTTGAGGAAATTGCCAGGAGTGTTCGCGCACACGTTTACCCCAAAACACCTGATTTTGGGGATTGACTAGGACGATCCCGACATTGGGCCGATATCCATCCCGATCGATCATCTCCAGTGTGCTCTTTAGTGATTAAGATACGCTATTGTTTCACAGTCTTGACAGATAAAAAACAGGGTAGGCTTCACAGGCATCAAAAACGACAGGAACAATTCCGTTTTTTTAAAAAATCAAGCTACAGCGGCGGCCTCTTCTGCTAAAAGCTTTACCGCCATAGCACTGAGTTCACCCAATCCCGCTCCACCCGTCTCAAGGTGAGCAATGATCGCCTTACGCATTCTGGGTTCCCAAAAACGCCGCACATGATTTCGTATCCCTTCTACTGCAACGGCCTGCTCGGGGTCAGAACGATAAAAAGATTCAATTTGGTTGATCATATAAACTAAGTTTTCGATGTGCATTGCGTTTGCTCTCAATGTGAAGAGATGGGATGCAACCGGTCTGGTCGCGTGTAAACAGTGTGACGACCATTTCGAAGAAAAGCCGCCAAGGTAATACCTGCCTCTCCGGCAATCCGAATTGCCAAGCCGGTTGGGGCTGAGACTGCAACAACTAAAGCGATATTCAGCATGCTTGCTTTCAAGACCAATTCGTAACTTGCCCGACTGGTTAATAATAAAAAGCCGTCTTCAAATGATTCACCTGCTCGAGCTTTCGCTCCGATCAGTTTATCCATCGCATTATGTCTGCCTACATCTTCACGCAGACATACAATATTCCCATCGGTATCACACCATGCCGCAGCATGGACTGCACCCGTCAAAATATTCAGCGGTTGCGCTCCCGTTAGATGTTCTAGCGCTTTTTGTAGCGCTTGCGGAACCACGAGTGAGCCGTGGCCCACCTCACGAGGGGTTCGCATTGCTTGCGCTAATGTCTCTGCCCCGCATAAACCACAACCTGTCCTACCGGTGAGATTACGTCGGCGCTCTCCTAAGTCTTGCAATAGACTTGAAGCACAACGAATCTGCATCGCAATCCCTTCCGGGTGATCCAAGCGCTCAATTGAATCTATGTCACGTGCACGCTGAATCAATCCTTCACTCAAGCTAAAACCAATCGCAAAATCCTCAAGATCTTGCGGAGAAGCCATCATCACAACATGGGGTTGATCATTATAGATCAGCGCAACAGGCGTCTCCTCGGCAACCGCATCCATTCGGTCCTCAAGAAGCCCCTCGGTCCAACGCTCACCGGCGAATAGCCGGTGAGGATTTAATCCAGCAAAAGGCATGGAAATCGCACCTGAAAACGGTGACGAGCGCTCGATTGCCTTATGCCTTTGCTTCAGCCTGATGAAGGAAGTTGATCTGCTGTTCAGCAAAACGCTTGTAGTTGGATTGCCACTCTGATGGCTGGGTAACCTTGGTCAATTCCACAGCGGTCACTTTGTACTCAGGACAATTTGTTGCCCAGTCAGAGTTATCCGTGGTGATGACGTTAGCTCCCGACTCGGGGAAGTGGAAGGTGGTGTAAACCACACCAGGCTGCATACGCTCTGAAACCAATGCACGCAATACAGTTTCTCCAGCACGACTGGTAATACCAACCCAATCTCCATCGACAATTCCGCGGTCCTCTGCATCAACGGGATGAATTTCTACTCGATCTTCTGAATGCCATGCCACATTTGCAGTTCGGCGGGTTTGTGCACCTACGTTGTACTGCGAAAGAATCCTTCCCGTGGTCATGATTAAGGGGAAGCGCTTTGTTACTTTCTCATTAGTTGCCACATATTCCGTGGGAATAAACTTGCCCTTACCACGAGTAAACTCGTGGATATGCATCGTAGGCGTGCCCTCTGGATGCGCATCATTGCAAGGCCATTGGATACTTCCCAACGCTTCGAGCTTTTCGTAACTCACACCATGGAATGTAGGTGTCAAACGTGCGACTTCATCCATAATCTCGGAAGGATGGTTGTAGTTCATGGGATAACCCATGGTCTGGGCCACTTTTTGAATCACTTCCCAATCGCCTAAACCAGACAATGGGGGCATCACTTTGCGCACACGCGAGATACGACGCTCGGCATTGGTGAAAGTACCGTCTTTTTCCAAGAAGGAAGAACCCGGCAAGAACACATGCGCGTACATAGCCGTTTCATTCAAGAAAATATCCTGAACCACCAAGCACTCTAATTGCTCAAGCGCGGCAATCACGTGCTGCGTATTGGGATCAGATTGAACGATGTCTTCACCCATTACATATAATCCACGGAAGCTACCATCCATTGAAGCTTCGAACATATTAGGAATACGCAGGCCTGGCTCAGGCTGGATGGTGACATTCCATGCAGTTCCAAAAAGATCGCGCGTTGCTTTTTCAGACACATGGCGATAACCAGGTAACTCATGGGGGAATGAACCCATGTCGCAAGAACCCTGAACATTGTTCTGTCCGCGTAATGGGTTGACTCCTACGCCACGACGCCCAATGTTACCGGTAGCCAGTGCAAGGTTCGCAATTCCAATAACAGCCGTGCTTCCTTGAGCGTGTTCAGTCACGCCCAATCCATAATAAATTGCGCCATTACCACCTGCGGCAAACAAACGCGCTGCTTTGCGGACTTCGTCAGCAGGAACACCTGTTACGGGCTCTAATGCTTCTGGCGAATTATTTTCACGAGACACAAAATTGCGCCATTTTTCAAAAGACTCCACATCACAACGTGATGCAATGTAGTCTTCTTTGACCAATCCTTCAGTTGCGATGACATGACCTAAGGCATTCAGGATTGCAACGTTAGTGCCGGGACGTAATTTAAGGTGATGCTGTGCCTCAATGTGGACAGAGCGAACGAGATCTGTACTGCGGGGATCAATGACAATCAGCTTAGCGCCCTGACGCAAACGTTTTTTCATTTGCGAAGCAAAAACTGGGTGTCCATCGGTAGGGTTAGCACCAATCACAATGATCACGTCAGAGTCCATGACCGAATCAAAATCCTGCGTACCCGCCGATTCGCCTAGTGTTGCTTTAAGACCAAAGCCTGTGGGTGAATGGCAAACACGAGCGCAGGTATCTACGTTGTTATTTTGGAATACCGCACGGACGAGTTTTTGCATGACGTACACTTCTTCATTGGTACAACGCGAAGAGGTAATCCCGCCAATGGAATCCCGTCCATATTTAGTCTGAATCGATTTAAATTTATCAGCTGCGAACTGAATGGCTTCGTCGAAGGACACTTCTTTCCAGGGATCGGTAATTTTGTCGCGCACCATGGGGTGGGTCACTCGGTCGGGGTGGGTAGCGTAGCCCCAAGCAAAACGTCCTTTCACGCAGGAGTGACCGTGGTTAGCCTTACCGTCTTTCCAAGGCACCATGCGCACTACACGGTTACCCTGCATTTCGGCGCGGAAAGAACAACCTACACCGCAGTAAGCGCAGGTAGTGGTAACGCTGTGATCAGGTTGCCCCATTTGAATAATCGATTTTTCTGACAATGTTGCGGTTGGGCAGGCTTGCACGCAAGCGCCGCAGGATACGCACTCTGAATCCATGAAGGATTCACCCATGCCCGCCGAAACACGAGAATCAAAACCACGACCTTCAATGGTCAGCGCAAAAGTGCCTTGAACTTCTTCGCAAGCCCGCACACAGCGGCTACAGACGATGCACTTCGAAGGATCGTAAGTGAAGTAAGGATTAGATTCGTCTTTCTGACTCTTAGTGTGATTATGGCCTTCGTAGCCATAACGCACTTCGCGTAAGCCTACCGTACCGGCCATATCTTGCAATTCGCAGTTACCGTTAGTGGCACAGGTTAAGCAATCAAGAGGGTGATCAGAGATATATAACTCCATCACTCCTTTTCTTAGATCTGCCAACTTAGGGCTTTGTGTACGAACGTTGAGGCCGTTTTCGCAAGGGGTGGTGCACGATGCGGGATAGCCGCGACGACCATCAATCTCAACTAAGCACAAACGACATGATCCAAAGGGATCTACGCTATCGGTCGCACACAATTTAGGAACCTGGACACCCGCGCCAGATGCCGCACGCATGATTGAGGTGCCTGCCGGAACAGTCACCGTCATACCATCAATTGTAAGAGTGACAGACTCTTTTGCGTGACTTTCAGGGGTACCAAAATCATGTTCTAGTTTTGATTGCATGGTGCATCTCCTTTTACGGCTTTGTTATCTCCGGTCAGAGAAAACTTGAAATGGTTAAATTTGGGCATTGATCTATGCCGCAAGTTCCTTATTATTCATTCCGAAATCTTCGGGGAAGTGATTCAGGGCACTTAAAACGGGATAAGGGGCCATCCCACCCATTGCGCACAAAGAACCGTTCAACATGGTGTCGCACAAACTACGCAGTAATTCGATATTTGCTGCACGATTGTCGTTGGCAATAATCTTGTCAACAACCTCTACCCCGCGAGTGGATCCCACGCGACAAGGCGTACATTTTCCGCAAGACTCAATGGCACAAAACTCCATGGCATATCGGGCCATCTTTGCCATATCTACGGTGTCATCAAAGGCAACAATACCGCCATGCCCCACCATCGCAGAGATGCCAACATAAGACTCATAATCTAGCGGGGTATCAAACTGCTCAGGCGGCACATAAGAACCCAAGGGGCCGCCAACCTGAACTGCGCGAATCGGGCGACCACTGGCCGAGCCCCCACCAAAGTCTTCAACCAGTTCACGCAAGGTCAAACCAAATGCTTTTTCGACTAAGCCACCTTGCTTTAAATTACCCGCAAGCTGGAAAGGCAGGGTTCCACGCGAACGGCCCATTCCGAAGTTTTTATAAAATTCACCGCCTTTGTCCATGATGATGGGCACTGAGGCAAAAGAGATCGTGTTATTCACGATAGTGGGCAAACCGAATAAACCTTTCAATGCAGGAATAGGCGGTTTGAAACGCACGATGCCACGCTTACCTTCTAAGCTTTCTAACAAAGCCGTTTCTTCACCACATATATAGGCACCTGCACCTAGGCGCACTTCGAGATGAAATGTTTTTCCACTACCCTGAATATTTTCACCCAAGTAGTTAGATTTTTCTGCTATCGCGATCGCTTGATTTAAAACATCAAATGCATAGGGATATTCGGAACGTAAGTAGATGTAGCCCAGCGTTGCTCCAACCGCCACACCAGCGATGGTCATCCCTTCAATTAAAACAAAGGGATCGTCTTCCATGATCATGCGATCAGCAAACGTTCCTGAGTCACCTTCATCCGCATTGCAGACGATATATTTTTGCGCTGCTTGAGCGCCCAAAACCGTTTTCCACTTAATACCCGTAGGAAACGCTGCGCCCCCTCGCCCACGTAAGCCTGAATCGGTGACTTGCTGAACAACATCAGCAGGCGCCATGGCAAGGGTATTTTTCAAACCCTTGTAACCGTTATGGGCCAAGTAATCACTGAGCGAAAGAGGATCCGTAATACCTACACGAGCAAAGGTTAGGCGTTCTTGCTTTGCCAGATAAGGGATCTGTTCGGTTAGACCATGCGATAAAGTATGGTGAGCACCATTTAAAAAATTAGCCTCGAAAAGACTTGGAACATCTTCTGGGTGAACAGGGCCATACGCCACACGACCAGAAGAGGTTTCAACTTCAACCAAAGTTTCTAGCCACAACATACCGCGCGAACCATTGCGAACCAACTCAATGGTGACGCCACGTTGAGAAGCCTCTCTTGTAATGGCGGCAGCAACATGATCTGCCCCCACTGATAAGGCAGCGGAATCACGTGGAACAAATATACGGGTCATTTTGCAACTCCTTTGACTTCGGCGATCAAGGCGTCGAAGCGCTCCGGTGTGACTCGCCCCTTCAATTCTCCATTGATCATCACAGCAGGGGAGAGCGCACAGTTACCTAAACAATAGGTGGGCTCCAACGTTACCGAACCATCTTCTGATGTGGAATGCATAGGGGTTCCCAAACACTTTTCGGCGTGCTCAATCAAGGCATCTGAACCCATGGCCTGACATGCTTCTGCGCGGCAAATTTTAACAACTGTTTTACCCGGAGGGGCGGATCGAAAATCGTGATAAAAGCTCATCACTCCATGCACTTCAGCCCGGGATAAATTAAGTTGATGCGCAATTTCCGGAAGAGCAGCTTCAGGCACGTAACCAAGACGCTCTTGAATCCGGTGAAATATAGGCAAAAGCGCGCCTGGTTGATTGACTAAATCACTATATAGTTCGGTGTAACTCACTAGTTTTACCCCTTCAAGGTGGCCGGAGTCCGCTTTTCCTTAATGCGAAGGAATAGTTGCCACCCACTTTTGGTGGTGTGTCGCAAACGGCGGAATGGTGATTCAAAGTTGCAACGCAACATATGTTAAATTCAACATATCTGCTTGCTTATTTCTTATAGTTGTATAACTCTAACAGTGCTTTCATTCACCCTCAATATGAATTTTATTTCATATGTTTAGAATCATTGTACGCCCTGAGTGGGCGCTCAAACGACGAGGCAACCCTGATTTCCCTCTCCCCCAAGTACTGCGCCTAGTCGCTGCGGTATATGAGGGTGGAAGCTTATCTCAGGCTGCGCGCACATTAGGCATATCTTATCGACACGCATGGGGCCTGATTCGTGAGGCAGATCAAGCTTTTGGCTCACCCTTAATTCATATGGAACGAGGGAAAGGGGGCCAATTAACTCGATTGGGGGAGGTACTGTTGTGGGCAGACCGACGCATTGCAGCCCGTTTAAGCCCTTCTTTAGACAGCCTCTCATCAGAACTTAGTGCGGAGATGGAGAGAGTACTTTCACATGCTTCCCCTGTTCGAATACAGGCCAGTCATGGCTTTGCAGTGCAAACTCTAAGGGAAGCTTTAGCAGAATCTAACCTTGATTTTGACTTTAGATTTACGAGTTCTGTTGAGGCTCTTGCCGCTCTCACTCATGAAGAGTGTGACTTTGCAGGATTTCATATACCTGAAGGTGAATTGCAAGTTGCCGCCCTTGCACCTTATCTTCATTCGCTCAATCAGCGCCCCCTTCGCCTTATCAACTTAGCCACTCGAAGGCAAGGGATTATGATCACTAAAGGTAATCCTTTAAAAATAAAGTCCTTTAAGGATTTAGGTAAACAAGAAAGTAGATTTGTGAATCGCCAACCTGGCTCCGGCACCCGATTACTCATCGACACATTGATGGAGCGCGATAGGGTGAATCGCGATAAAGTCCCCGGATACGATATTTGGGAATATACCCACGCAGCCGTTGCAGCTTATATAGCAAGCGGAATGGCTGACGTCGGATTTGGAGTTGAAACAGCCGCACGCCAATTTAATTTAGATTTCATACCGCTGGTTCGTGAACGCTATTTCTTCGCCTGCTTACCAGAAGCTGAAAGCCCTCCGTCGGTCAGCAAGGTGTTGGAGGTGCTTTGCGGAACTGAGTTACGCAATGGAATTGATCAATTAGCGGGATATGATTCCAGTCACTGTGGGGAAGTGATGGGTTTACAAGAGGCCTTCCATGACACATGGAAACTTGAACTCTTCAAAAGCAAACCCATTCCAAAGAAAAAAATATCAAGGACACGCTCTTCTCAATAAATCATGCGTCAAACCCTCATCTTAACAATGAGTCAAACACGAACTTACCTTAAGGCAGCCTATCTAGAATGACTACTTCCATTGGATTTATTGGTTTAGGGGCGATGGGTTTACCCATGGCAAAAAATTTACTTATCGAACAACCAGAATTAAAAGTCTGGAATCGCACTATGCATAAGGCGGAGGGTCTTATTGATCTAGGTGCTGAACCAGCTGGCTCACCGGCAGATGTCGCCACTTTGGGCGGCATCGTGATTAGCATGGTCTCTGACGATCAAGCTCTGCTCGATGTGAGTTTGGGCCCAAGAGGCTTAGTGGGTGCTCTAGGACCCGGTGGCATCCACATCTCTTGCAGTACCGTTGCTCCCAGCACCCTAAGCACTTTGGCGGAGCGCCATGCGGTTCATGGCGAAATATTAGTTGCAGCTCCAGTATTTGGTCGCCCCGATGCTGCGGCTGCTCGTAAACTTTGGATTCTTCTTTCAGGCCCAGCAACAGCGACAGAACGTGTTACCCCATTGCTTGCCCCCCTCGGTCAGGGCATTCACCAACTTGGTGAAAAAATAGAAGCTGCAGCTGCGATGAAATTAGCAGGGAACTTTATGATCTTGTCAGCTGTTGAAGGCATGGGGGAAGCCATGCTGCTGGCGCAGCGATACGGCGTGGATCGCGAAGGCTTTGCAGATTTTTTTGGTCGCACCTTATTTGCGGGCCCCATTTACCAAAACTACGGCAAGCAGATCGCAACTCGACGCTATCAACCAGCAGGATTCAAGCTACCGCTTGGATTAAAGGATATGCGCTTAGTGAGCCAGGCCGCAGGAGCCGTAAATATTCCCATGCCCCTTGCTGACCTTTTGCGTAATCGCTTGTTGGAATCTGTTGCAAAAAAACGGGAGGATTACGACTGGACAGCATTGGAATTGAGTATTGCTGAGGCTGCTGGCGAAATCATTTAAGCGAATCGAAAACAACAAAATATTTAAAAAAAGAGGAGAAATGACATGAGCACAAAGACCACTAAGCCTGCGGATGCGTTACGCGCACTATTGCCAAAAGAGAGTTATGAAGTATTGTTTGAAGAGTCAACCGAGCGCGCCTTTACCTCACCCCTTTACCTAGAAAAGAGGCCAGGTACCTATATTTGCGCAGCCTGCCATCAGCCTTTGTTCCAATCCAATACTAAATATGAAAGTGGAACGGGGTGGCCTAGTTTTTTTCAAGCCATTCCTGAATCCCTAGATACAAAAACTGACCATCAGCTCATCATGCCACGCATTGAATACCATTGTGCACGCTGTGGAGGACATCAAGGACACCTGTTTAACGATGGTCCCAAACCTACAGGAATGCGCTACTGCAACAATGGAGTTGCTTTAAAGTTCATCCCCGAAGGAGAGCCATTACCTGCTTCCCACTTAAAATGAAAGCTTACGACGTAAGGCATGCCTGCAATGCTTTGGTTGCGCCGGATTCTGCTGTAGGCCGCGCCTGAGCAATCAAGGATTCCAGGGTTTCGATGTTCATGGAAATGATGTCTCGTCGTGCGTTTGGGTTTAGAAGCTTCGAGAATGACAGGCTGCGAGTGCTAGCGCACTGCGGGTGGAATGGAGTGATTTATCGAGATGCGTGAACGCCAATTCCCGGTTAATGGGGTAGAGGCAACAATTGATCTCAAAATGAAAGTTGGCGCGCCCGGCAGGATTCGAACCCACGACCCCTTGGTTCGTAGCCAAGTACTCTATCCAACTGAGCTACGGGCGCGCAGAACTGTAAATTCTAGCATGTAAATAGTTTATATCAGCGAATATTCTTGAATAACAGCAAAAAATCCTGACAAAAAATGCAAGGTTAAAATCATTTGCGATGCGTCACATTCAGAATATGTAACGGCTCGAAGCTCAGCACAGCTTAAGCCAACTTCATATCTTGGCAACAAAGGAAAGGCCACATTCCGCTCCTTTGTTGGCAAAAAAAATGCAAACGTATACTATTTTGGCTCTCTAAATACTGACTCGAACGAGCGCTAAGATAACCTGGACGCCATGAAAGAAGAATATGCAGTAGCACCAGCGGTTACTCCTGATCCATCACCGTCAACAACACACTCTGCATTCAAACTAAAACCCATTAGTTCTGTGGTGAGCCTTCGCGACCAAGCCTATGTCATGCTCAAGCAAGCTATTGCTGATGCTGACATTTATGGCTCCCGTGAATTGATTCGTCTAGATGAGCGCTTGCTCAGTGAACAACTTGGTGTCAGTAGAACGCCTGTGCGCGAAGCAATGACATTGCTTGAGCAAGAAGGATTTCTAAGAACAGTACCTAGAAGGGGAATTTATATTCAGCGGAAATCCCGTCGAGAAGTTGTTCAGATGATCCAAATGTGGGCAGCACTAGAAAGCATGGCGGCCCGATTAGCAACGCTGCACGCTACCCATGAACACATATCGGCCATACGCCACTTATTTGACAGCTTTCTGGATTCGGCTCCGTCAGAGCATTTAGATGAATACTCTGAAACAAACATCGCATTCCACCAGACGATATTCGATTTAGCAAACTCCCCAGTATTGTCAGATACCATGAACAATATCTTTGCTCATGTACGATCCATTCGAAAAGCCACAATGATTCAAAGTGATCGCGCCGAAAAATCAATAGTGGAGCACATGCGAATTATCGAGGCAATAGAGACCAGAGACACCGAATTGGCTGAGCAGTTGGTTCGTAATCACTCCTTAGATCTTGCCGAGTACGTTGAAAATCACTGCGACTTTCTTGATTAGCAGATTTCATCTAGGCCCCAACTTACACACCTTTTATTGAATACATTTCGGGAGAATGAGGCCGCTCTTATGCTTCGGAAAGATGGGTAGATTTTCCACTAAAAATGCGATACGAAAACGCGCTATAAATAATGATAGGCGGCAGAACAATCACTACCCCTAGCAGGATCATTTTTAATGTGTCGGTGCTTGCGGCTGCGTCCCAGATAGTCAGCTGGTCAATGACCACATAAGGATAAGTACTGTAGCCAAGACCCAAACCAGACAACAAAAATAATCCTATGGTGAGTGTGAAAGGAATCCAGGAACGGTGCTCGTGTTCGCTTTCATCAAATTGAGAAAACCATCGTGACAGCCAAATCACTGCGCCTACTACGACAAGTGGGATGGGGGACATGATGATGATGCGATCCATACTAAACCAACGCGCAAATATTCTGGGGCTCACAGCTGGAGTAGCCAGTGACACCAACATAATCCCAAGCGCAGTGAGCCACAAAGCACGGCGGCCCCAAAGCGCAGCTCGGTGTTGCAATTCCCCTTCGGTTTTTAAAATCAACCAACTTGCACCCATCAGCGTATAGGCAGAGAGCACACAGGGAGCCACAAGGGCAGCAAAGAGCAAGCTAGCTAAATCGTCGCGAAAGGCAACCACAAAGTGTCCCAGCATGAATCCTTGTGCTAAGCCTGCAATAGCAGAACCAAAAACAAAGATGTGATTCCAAAAATCAGTAAGATGCGCGGGTGCTTTTACTCTTAATTCAAAAGAAACACCCCGCAAAATAAGGCCAATTAGCATGATCAAAACAGCGACATAAGTTGCGTTCAAAATCATGCCATGCGCAGTTGGAAAAGCAACAAGTAAAATTCCTGTTCCCAAAACAAGCCATGTTTCGTTCGCATCCCAAAAAGGGGCAATGGAATGAATCATTTGATCACGATCATGTCCCTTGGCTTGAGACATTAATACTCCCACCCCTAAATCGTAACCATCTAAAATGACATACGCCATGATCGCCACACCCATCAAGGCTGCAAAAGTCAGCACCAATACATCTCGAGTCAGAAAATCCATGATTTAGCCTGCCGAAGTTTGTGGGGTAAGAATGGGTTCATGCTCGGTCATTTTGGCTCCAGTGCGCGCCATATGAAATACGGTTGTGATGTAAACGGCGAGGAGAACTGCATACAACAATACATAGGCGGTCAGCGAGCTAAAAAGTGTACCGCTCCCAACCTGCCCCATCGCATCCACTGTTCTCAATACACCCGTTACAAGAAAAGGTTGACGCCCAATTTCAGTGGTATACCAACCTGCCAAAGTAGGAAGCCAGCCGATAAAAGTCGCAGGTACTAAAATGCGCATCAACCATACTGGAAAGGTTTGTTTAACACGCACAAGCCAAAAAGTGAGCCCAGATAAAACCAGCATTAACATACCGGCACCCACCATCACGCGGAATCCCCAGAACACAGGAAACACAGGAGGATGTGCGTTGGGAAACTCGTCCAATCCGCGAATTTCACCATCGAGTGAATGCGTAACAATCAGGCTGGCCAATCGAGGAATTTTGATTTCATAATGATTAAGCTCATTAACATCATCAGGTATCGCGAAAGCAAGCATAGGTACGCCTTTTTCCGTGTGCCAGATACCTTCCATCGCAGCCAATTTTGCAGGTTGATATTCATGCGTATTCAGGCCGTGCATATCGCCAGCTAATATTTGTAGGGGCATTACAATCACAGCAACCAAAGAAGCCAGACGTAATGTTTTCACAACATCCTCACTGCGTTGACCTCTTAGCCAACGGAAAGATGAAATTCCCATAATAAAAAAAGATGCAGTAGCCGCAGAAGCCAAAAGCATATGTAGCGTTCTGTAGGGCATTGAGGGATTGAAGATGATCGCCAACCAATCCGTTGCAATGACTTTGCCATCAACAATCTCAAAGCCAACTGGGGTGTGCATCCATGAGTTCAGCACAAGAATCCAGAACAGGGAAAGCGTGGTGCCACCTGCAACTAACCAAACTGCCAACCTGTATATGGCTGGTGATACTTTGATTTGTCCAAATAACATGATTCCCAGAAAAGTAGCTTCTAGAAAAAAAGCGGAAAGCACTTCATAGGCAAGCAGAGGACCCGCTACGGAACCAACCGTTTTCATGAAACCAGGCCAATTGGTTCCAAATTGAAATGACATCGTTACGCCACTGACCACTCCAAAAGCAAATGTGAGCGCAAATACTTTGACCCAATATCGGTAAGCAGCATCCCATACACCATCAGTATGGCGATCTGCTTGTTCTCTTATATAAACCAAGAACCAAGCTAACCCAATGGAAATAGTAGGAAAAATAATATGGAAACTGATATTTGCAGCGAATTGAATACGCGAAAGTATGACCGCATCCATGATTGACATAGCCTTTAAAGGTTTGTGCGCTTGCAGCATTTTAGCTTGCTATTCATGCCGCAGTCTAATTTTTGAATAAAATTAATATATTGATCAAATATTTACCAAATTTTACTTACTTAACATTAACGTTTCACCCGTTTTCTCTTGTGACTGGATAAGCAACTTTAAGGTTCCTTCTTCACCAGGCTTTGCTGGTAGCTCCTGATAAGCCTAAGTAACATCCCTTACCACAATGTCGCAGCTTATTCTGCGCGCCGAGTACCCAAGAAATACCGCTGAAATTGCTTGGTTTTCTGAGCTTGATTTGACCAGCCGGCCCAGTAAAGTTAAGCTGCAAGGCTTCGGAGAGTTGGCCGAGTGGTCGAAGGCACTCCCCTGCTAAGGGAGCATAGGGTCAAAAACTCTATCGAGGGTTCGAATCCCTCACTCTCCGCCAGACCCCTAAAAATCAATATTTTACTTTTATTATCAGATAGTTAGCGAATTCTTGTTTTTACTGTTTACCACATGCTTTTGATGTGGATGCTTCATCCATCTGCTCATTCATAGATTTACAAACCTTGTAGGATACTGTCACGCACTATCGTGTAGCATTAGCTACAGATTCGTCCTTCTGCACGAAAGTGTAGATTTCAAATAGCGGCAGCATTGTCGCTATTTTTTTATCTTATGGATTTCAAAACTATGCTGAATACGAAGGTTGTTCCCGACGAATTAGGGGAATCTTTTCATCTTGAAACAGAAGACGGGAAGATCATAGGGTTTGGTTTTTTTGATACTGATAGAAAAAATGAAAGTGTCAGTGTGGAAACGCTTTTTGAGGAACATCTGAAAAAAATTAAGCGCTAGGACGCGTCTCAATTTTTCTGCAGATCTTTGCTTTAGCGCATTGGAATGCACAACAAGCAAATTAAAGCTTCTGTCATTTTCGCTAAGGCCTGAATCACGCTTTTCTCAGCGCGTGCTAGACTTTAATCTCCTTTTACAAAACAATCACCCATATGGAAAGCGTTGCATTATTTGTTGTCAATTTAATCGTCCTTGCTATCTTTGGCGCTGTCTTTTTTTCTAGGGGAGAAGTAGAAAGAGATTTGTACCATAAGCAACGGATTACGACAGATGGGCTAGCAATTAAAATGGATAAAGTGATCGAAAAAATTCGCGAGCATGACAAAGCGATTATCGATCTAAGCTCTAAGCTTGAAGAACTGGAAAAACGCATTGAAAATACCCCTAAGAATAGGGCTGAAAAAACCCCGCATGACCCCCTAGAAAGCTTCACCAAAGAGGGCTCGATCACCATCCCAACTGAGAGTAAAGCAACGCCCCCTTCCGCAAATAAAGCAGCGGGATAGAATCATAAGGGGCAATGGGCCCCTGTGTTGATTCATGGTGACAAGAAAATCATTGGGCGAATCCCGCGCAATCAGGGCAGTGTAATGGATCGCAGAAAAACCATTTAAACACTCAATAAGCTTTGGCCTGATTGATCTGATCGAAATCAAGATCACTTGAGATTTCGCGAAGACCAGGCAATAACACCTCAGTAAGCATAGCAGGAGCCAACTTGCGCCTCAGACGGGCAACTCTTGCGGGATATGGGTCAGAGCGTAAAGCGGGAGCAGTCCGCACTAAGACCTTTTGAGGTAATCGATAGCGAGGCAGAAATACAAATTGGGAACGCTCTATAAGTGGATCTGCAAACAAGCGAGCCCCAAGCGGCCTTGATCCAAGCCCCCTCAGAAAAAACCAAGGCCCTCTCAAGGATCTGGATGGAACGACTGTGCGCGCCCAGACTACCGGCCGACCATCTGCGAGTAACAGCACCTCTCTGGCTCGCCAAGGGCCCTGATCGCGAAGCAAAAGGCGTTCGACATGACATAGATCATCTTGTCCCTCAAACAACACCCGCACTTCAAAATGGCTACAGCGAGACTTGATCCTAGCGGTCAGCGAGAAGGTGTGGGTGAGCCAATCACGCCAAAAATTACTGTGCCCAACACCTTTATAACTCGGCTTATAACTCGCACCTTTGCACCCTAATAGCGCGAGTTTACTCGCTGGGCGCATGTCACAAACCTCAGGAGGCGATGGGGCCGTCGAGCTCAAATGCACGATGCAGCGATCGCACAGCCAACTCCATGTATTTCTCATCGATCACAACAGAGGTTTTGATCTCAGAAGTAGAAATCATCTGGATATTAATATTTTCTCGTGCAAGGGTTGAAAACATCTTACTTGCAACACCCGCATGAGTTCTCATTCCAACACCTACTAGCGAGACCTTACAAATCTTGTTATCGCCATGCACGTCACGCGCTTGTATCGCAGGTTTGATTTGATTATTAGCGATACCCATGGCCTTTTCAAATTCATTCCGATGAACGGTGAATGAGAAGTCGGTGAGCCCATCCACACTAGTGTTTTGAATAATCATATCCACATCAATATTGGCCTCACCAATTGGGCCAAGAATCGAGTAGGCAATTCCAGGACGATCCGGTACGCCAAGAATAGAAAGTTTTGCCTCATCGCGATTAAATGCGATACCAGAGATGATGGGTTGTTCCATTTTTTGATCTTCCTCAAAGGTGATGAGAGTGCCGTCGTTTTTATCTTCGAAACTCGATAACACGCGCAATTTAACTTTGTACTTCCCGGCAAACTCCACCGAGCGAATCTGCAGCACTTTTGAACCCATGCTGGCCATTTCCAGCATTTCCTCAAAAGTAATCGTTTCAAGACGACGCGCTTCTGGCACCACTCTTGGGTCGGTGGTGTAAACACCATCCACATCTGTATAAATTTGGCATTCATCAGCGCTCAATGCAGCAGCAAGAGCAACCCCAGTTGTATCTGAACCGCCTCGCCCCAGGGTCGTAATATGACCGGCTGCATTCACCCCTTGGAACCCTGCTACCACTACAACTTTCCCTGCATCTAGATCAGCACGCATATTGTGCTGATCGATATCCAGAATGCGTGCTTTGGTATGTGACTCATCGGTCAAGATTCTGACTTGCAAACCAGTATAAGAGACGGCAGGAATTCCAAGATCCATTAATGCCATTGCTGTTAAACCTATGGTCACTTGCTCACCCGTCGCGATTACAACATCCAGTTCACGCGGATTAGGTATGGCTTGGACCTCTTTTGCAAGTCGAATCAACTTATCGGTTTCACCGCTCATTGCAGACACCACAACCACGATTTGATGCCCTTCCTTGTGGAAGCGTGCAACACGTTCCGCAACCTTTCGGATACGCTCAGGATTTGCGACTGAGGTTCCACCGTATTTTTGTACTATGAGTGCCATGAATGACGCCAAAAGACTGAAAACCTGAAATTATACTGCGTTTTAGGCGTTGACGTGCACTGCTAATCCCATCTCTCTCAAGGGCTGCGCCCAGGTTTGTATCTGTTCTTCTGACATGCTTGATAAGCGCTCAGCACCTGGTTGTAAAGAAGGACGAGCCAGGGTGTAGAGCATCACTCCTCTCAATTGGGTTCCGTTCGACAAAGCCTGAGCAATCAAATCCAAAAAAGCCAGCTTTTCATCATCGCTCGGAGGAGCGCCATCCTCACAAAACAGACATGTCTGAAGCCATATGGGTATGACATTCGCAGCAGAGTTTAAACGCTCAAGAATCAATTCATTAGAAAGTTCCACCTCATTTACAATCTGGCGACCTGCTACCGAACCACGGTCTAGCTTGAACCATAATTCTCCGCGCTGAGAGGCTAAGCGCTTAAGTGCAGATTGAACGGAAGCTTTCGCTACAAAACTACCATTACTGATTACCACTAATTTAAGCGGAGTATTAAACGTTCGAAGCGCAATTTCCTTAAGGACGACCTCTACCGCCTCAGTAAAGTAGGGAGAAGCAGTCGGCTCACCGTTCCCCGAAAACGCAATATCGTTCAATCGCCTAAGCTCTTCAGGTACGCGTTGTAGCATGAAGTCTCCCTCTAAGACTTCATTTAAAAATCCCTGTAATTCCAATTGCAGCAAAGGAATATCAATCATGGGGGCTGCCCCTCGAACTAGGCCAGGCACCTGACAGTAGCTACAGGCCCAGTTACAGGCATTGTTAGTATTAAGATTTATTCCAATCGATAAGCCTTGCGCACGACGTGATACGACGGGATACACATACTTCAGGCCAGCCGAATCTCGACTGTGATGAAAAACATTAAGGGGAGCGCGAAACTCAGCCATAGCATGGACAACTTATGAGAGGAGCTTTGAAAGATACTCGCTGGAGCGAGAAATCTCCAAGTAGTATTCTTAAGTAAGGAAGGCTTGATTTCCTTCAGGATCCGGAACAATTTTGTCAGCCGGGGCTGCTGGGGGAGCAGCAGGCGTCTGTTCCGGGGTCTCTTCTACTGGAGGGGGTTCAATATAAACCCAAATTTTGAGTGTAGACAAATCTGGGTTTTCATAGCTCTGGAGCTTATTAGCTAGGTGATCGTCTAGTTCATGCCCAGCGCCTACCAGCAGCACACCATTACTATTGATCACATCTCGATTGAGCTTCATTCCCGCCTTAACGTCTGTTTGCTTAACCAGATGCTCATCATCGCTCTGCACGCCACCATCTAGCACAATCTGAAATGCATCTACAACGGCGGGGTCATAACGCTTCCCTTTTCCTTTATGAATGGCTTTGGCAGCCTGATCAGGTTTATATTTTGTGACTGCAAGAGTTCCAGCCAACATAGAATCATAGTCATTCGATACGGCTACAATACGCGCCGCAAGCGGGATATTTTCACCGGACAGATGATCTGGGAAACCCGAACCATCCCATAATTCATGATGGTGTTTCACAACCTTGGCCACTTCTTTAAAGTCTTGCAACGCGATTAATGCGTTATTACCGTTCTCGGGATGCCCCCTATGAATCTTGACTTCAGGCATGCTGAGCTTTGCAACAGGCTTGGCCAACAACACATCCTGAAAACCAATTTTACCGATGTCATGCAACAAAGCTCCCAGCATGACGTCTTGAATAGTTTCTTTCGGAAGTTTCATAGCTCTAGCAATCAGAACGGCTTTATCACTCACGCGTTTAGAATGCCCTGCGAGAATCCCTCCTCGCAGTTCAATCAAATTTGAAAACACTTTAACAGCCGTAATCAATTTAAGGTTCAGCGCTTCATTCAATTTTGTCGCTTCAGCTGTTCGCTCTGCTACTTTTTTTTCTAAGTTGATATTAAGGTCTCGCAATTCCTCATTACGCTTAAAAGAGATTTCTTGAAGGCGCTCAGTGTCGCGCTCTAGCCCTCTTAACTTAATTGCATCTTGAGCAGCTGCCAATATTTCTTCATCAATCCAAGGCTTAGAAAGGTAGCGGTAAATACCTCCGTCGTTGAGGGCCCCAACTGCGGCATGAATATCCCCAAAACCTGTCAGCAATATCCGATAGGTGGCAGGATATTTATTCGCAACCTCAGCAAGTAATTGCGTGCCCGTCATCCCAGGCATTCTCATATCTGAAATGAGTAAATCGATAGGTTCTGAGGCAAAAACACTCAGGGCTTGCGCACCGCTTTCAGCAAATAAAAGCTTGTAACCAGTAGGTTGAAAAAGACGCCCGAGCGCTGATAGGATGTTTGTCTCATCATCCACAAACAAAATGGTAAACATCTTATTCCCTATCGAAAGGTCTCTATCCGCGCTCATTGTCTCCTCATCATGGATGCCTAAAACGAATACTTAATCAGTATTAACGGCATTTATAATGAAGTCAGTAGCTCCATCACTTTAATTTTACCGGGTTCAAAACTTCACCCAGAGTCATGCGCTGATCAAACAAAGTACAACTTTAACCTTAACTTTGCGACAGTGTAGATGCATTTAATTTCAGTTACATAACAAAACCCCCAACAAGGTGGACCGTGTTGGGGGTTTTATCGACTCATCTATTTGTTGAAACTTACCGTGTTAATCAAATCCTCGGAAAGTTTTCACAGTTCTGATACTTAGTCACGGTCGCTTCCGCCCACAAAGCCCAAGATTTGAAGCAAGCTAACAAAAATATTGTAAATACTCATGTACAAAGTGAGCGTTGCAGAAATGTAGTTAGTCTCACCACCACGCACTATTTCGTTGACTTGCCAACTGATCATGATGGAACTGAAAATCATGAACCCGCCCGCCAATACCAACTGCAACAAAGGTAACTGCAAAAAAATATTGGCGATTGAAGCCACCATTAACACAATCGCACCTATTGTTAGAAAACCCGTCATGCTACTGAAATTGCGTTGGGCATTAGAACCCAGTGCAGACATCGCTAGAAACGTAATGCCCGTTCCACCAGCGGCTAAGCCAACTAATTGAGGACCGTTACGGAAATGCAAGGTGAACTGTAGAATAGGCCCGAGCATAAAGCCCAAAATGAAAGTGAGCGCTAACAAAAGATAGACGCCCGTGCTGCTGTACTTGTTACGCTCAATGGCAAAGAACAGGCCATAAATCACTGCCATAAACAGAATACTGCCCAACAAGGGGCTAGCTGCCATGAAAGCAAAACTGGTATTCACCCCTAAAGCAGCACCTATAGCAGTTGGTATTAAAGAAATACCCAAGAGGCGATAGGTGTTTCGAAGCACAGCATTACTGTTGACTTCATAGGTATTAGTTGAAAAATTTTGGAAATCTTGCATTATTATGTGCTCCCCGAGAGAAGCCGCAGAGTGCGGCGATCACACTACATAGACTAGTCAATGCTTACAAAAGTTGCAAGCGACTTACAACCATCCGATTCAATTACTTTATTCTACAGGTCTAACCGTAAACGTTTACATGGGGACTCAATGCAAAATTATCAAGTGCGGTTTTTACGCGGCTTGGTTCGTTGCCCAAAAATTTTGCAATAGAAGAGAGGCATGTGAGGGGGAATGGGGCATTTCGGGTTGAGCTGTAGCTAAGGCATATTCAAGCTTGATTTCATCAAACCCAGGATACTCTTTGGTTGTGAAACCCATAGACCAATCTTTAAATTCTCGTTTAGGGATATCCATACAGATTAATTCCATGATCCCAAAGTGACGACGATCAGCCTTGATACGCTCAAATGTCTGTTGGACTGCAGTCTTAGGGCCTTCTAAGTACTGCATAAATGATCCACTGGCATACAGCATGACACCAGTAATGCCATTCACCTTGTTACGCTCGCGAGAGTTTGCAAGGAGTTCATCAAGCTCCTTCGCACTAAATGGAGAACGTTCCGAAGAAATATAAACGAGAGAGATGAGACGTTCCATAACAACCAAAACCGATTAATTTGATCAGATAAACCGATTATACCGCTCTAACCTATCCTTTACCAGTCAATTTGTCAGCGAAATCCATCTCAAATTTTGATCGCAAAGGTGAGAGGTCGAACCCAGCATTTGCAGCAGCGGCAATCAATGTATCGGCAGGCTGATCTGAAGAGTGGCTCAGTGCCCACAGTGAGGTCGATCGCATTCCGGATCGACAATAAGCCAAATATGGAGCTGGTAAAGAATGAATAATGTGTTTAAAGAGCTCCACATTCTCTTCTGTCATTCTTCCGCTTATTACGGGACAGTAAGCAGTTTCCAGCCCTAATGCTTTGGCTGCATGTTCAATTTCCTGATAAGTGAACTGATCGGCGGACTCACCATCTGGTCGGTTGCAAATAACGGTCTTCACCCCGTTGTGCGCAATTTCTTTCAGGTCATCCGGAGAGATTTGTCCTGCCACCCAAAAGTTATCGGTAAGCTGCATTGCTGTTGTCATATTTTTCTCGCTCAATTGTTTGGGAACAGGTAATTCCAAATTATTAGTTTAGCGCGGGAAACTTATTATTTGGCACAAAGACAATCATTTCAAATCAGATACTTCCCCCTCTTTGATTTTTAAGTCATGCTACTTGCCTCTCTCATGCATTTTTTGTCTGGTTTTACCTATGGCTCGCCCCCGTCGCATCCCCCGGTCCCAACCTGGGCTAAACACTATCGATACGCTTGAACACTCCAGCGCCAATCAAACCATTTACACGATTGAATCTGTAGATCATGAAGCCCGTGGGGTTTCACATCACGAAGGCAAAGTGGTATTTCTGGATGGTGCTTTAGTTGGGGAGAAAGTGCGAGCACGTATTTACAAGCGCCGCCCAAGCTATGATCAAGGTGAAGCCACAGCTATTTTGCGAAAAGGATCAGGGCGCGTAACGGCAGGCTGCCCGCACTTTGGTGTGTGTGGTGGTTGCAATATGCAACATGCTGACCCTACCGCTCAAGTAGCTTACAAACAGCGGATTCTTGAAGACAACTTGAAACGTATTGGACGCGTGAATCCTGAGATCATGCTTCCTGCCATTCAAGGCCCTACGTGGGGATACCGCCATCGCGCTCGATTATCAGTGCGGTTGGTGGAAAAGAAAGGGGGCGTTCTGGTCGGTTTTCACGAACGCAACTCAAGTTTTGTAGCGGATATTTCTAGCTGCAAAATTTTACCCTTGCATGTTTCAGCGCTCATTTCACCATTACGGGATTTAGTCACTCAGCTTTCGCTGGCTGATCGATTACCTCAAATTGAGGTTGCGGTTGGCGAGGAAGTCACAGTTTTAGTCTTTAGAATTCTGCAAGACTTAATTTCACAAGATGAAACACTCTTGCGTAATTTCGCAGAATTACATGATGTGCAAGTTTGGCTTCAAACCAAGGGGCCCGATACGGTTCAACTATTCCACCCTAAGGAAGTACCCGGGCTCTTTTACGCACTTCCTGAATTTGGCATTCAGATGCCATTTGGCCCCGCCGAATTTACGCAAGTCAATCCTTATGTAAATCGACTATTAGTGGGTCGTGCAATGCGACTGCTCAAACCTAAAGCCGGCGAACGAATTGCCGATTTGTTCTGCGGTCTGGGAAATTTCTCTTTGCCTATGGCTAGGCTTGGAGCACATGTAGTCGGAGTGGAAGGGAGTGCAACGCTGGTGCGCCGAGCAGCAGAAAATGCTGAGGCAAACGGCTTATCAGATCGAGCAAAGTTTAAGGTAGCCGATCTGTTTCAGATTGATGCTGAAGGTTTAGCACAACTGGGGCAGTTTGATGGAATGTTGATCGACCCGCCCCGTGATGGGGCAATGGAAGTAGTTAAATCGATTGGGCATGACGGACCTAAGCGGATCGTGTATGTCTCCTGCAGCCCCTCTACCTTGGCCCGTGATGCCCAAGTACTGGTGCATCAGCATGGGTATCGCCTTGAGTCGGCGGGGGTGGCCAATATGTTCCCACATACGGCGCACGTTGAATCGATCGCACTATTCACTCGGTAATTCTAAAACATGCTTTAAATACATGAAGGCGTTCAACTTCTTCTAAAGATTTTGGGAATTACGTGGTCTATTGTAGAATAGGTTGCGTTCTATTCTTTTGCTCTGTTCTGGAGCAAGTATTCAGTGTCACACCGGAGATTTGGGTGAGTGGTTTAAACCAGCAGTCTTGAAAACTGCCGACGGGAAACCGTCCGTGAGTTCGAATCTCACAGTCTCCGCCAAGCACCTAAAAAATCAATTTTTTACTCTAATTATCAAGCAGTTAACCAATTCTCGTTTTCACTTTTGGATACTTACTAGGTCTGGTGTTTTCACTCATTTTTGACTTGCCTTCAGGTGCTTGAATTGTCTGGTGCCTATCTTTTCTTGCGATAGCGACCTACTGGTTAGGACCTCAATCTTCTAGGGCAGCGAATAGTCATGAATCGTTTTTTTGATACTTTCCGCCCGATGAACCCCAGCGAAACCCTTGGCGATTCATGATGACCACATTACTGATTGCCATATTTATTATTACTTATGCAGCAATTGCATTTGAATATAAGCTGATGATTAACAAATCTGCATCTGCACTATTGGGGGCGGGTTTGTTGTGGTCCATTTATGCAGTCTCTTCAAATGATGTGCAACTCGTTAACAAAGAGTTGAGCGAGACGCTCATCGGCATCACTCAGATTGTGTTCTTCTTGATGGGCGCTATGACGATAGTAGAAGTTGTGGATGCTCACGATGGCTTTGATGTCGCTACCGCAACAATAAAAACCACCTGCCTGGCCTCCTTAATGCAGATAGTCTGCGTGGTCACTTTTTTCTTGAGCGCCATCCTTGACAACTTAACCACCACCATTGTGATGATGTCCCTCATGAAAAAATTGTTGGATAAGCGTGATGACCGTTTAATGTTTGCTGGAATGGTGGTGATTGCAGCCAATGCAGGCGGTGCCTGGTCGCCAATTGGCGACATTACAACAACCATGCTCTGGATTGGCGGCCAAATCACTGCGATTGAAATTGTAAAATCCTTGATCATCCCATCAGCTGTGAATTTGGCGATACCTCTTTTAATCACAAGCTGGATGCTGCGCGGCAAAGTAGCTCTGCCACCACAACAACAAGCAAAAGATACCCAAGCATTTCCTTCTTCGGTCATTGAACGAAACATCATGTTTTACCTAGGACTTGGAGTGCTTGTTGCAGTCCCTGCATTTAAGGCCTTTACTCACTTACCGCCGTTCATGGGCGTATTAATTGGCTTGGGGTTGCTGTGGCTGGTAGGGGATTTATTACACAAAGACAAATCATTTGAAGCTAAGCAGCATCTTGGCTTATCTCACGCACTGTCTCGCATAGACATGTGCTCGATTGTATTTTTCATCGGAATTTTGCTGGCCGTTGCCATCCTTGAACACAGCCACGTTTTGGCTTCAGTGGCTACATGGCTGGATATCACTGTAGGCCGACAAGATATGATCGTAATGCTGATAGGAATTGTAAGTGCTATTGTTGACAACGTTCCTTTGGTCGCTGCATCAATGAGTATGTACAGCTTGGAACGCTATCCTCCGGATAGTTTTATATGGGAGTTCTTAGCTTACTGCGCTGGAACAGGCGGCTCAATCCTGATCATCGGCTCAGCTGCAGGTGTTGCGGCGATGGGCATAGAGAAGATTGATTTTGTCTGGTATTTGAGAAAGTTCAGTGGCTTGGCACTGGTTGGGTACTTTGCTGGGGCAATTGTTTACATAGCCGAGTTTTCCATTCGGCACTCCATTCAGTTGTGAAATATTTTTGGTTGCCTAGGTCTTTTTAATTGAATTTGCGACGGGGTAAACTTTTCTGCGGCAAGCATCTGAACAGTAAGCGACCTCATCCCAGTTATTACGCCATTTCTTCCTC
Organism: uncultured Ferrovum sp.; assembly: GCA_903905585.1. GTDB lineage: Bacteria > Pseudomonadota > Gammaproteobacteria > Burkholderiales > Ferrovaceae > CAIVHB01. Next base: position 41,397 of record CAIVHB010000098.1, read on the forward strand.
CACACCATGGGTCGCTGGCAATGCTTGCAGGTTTTAACCGGAAGATCTGCTTTGCTTTGATTAGGCATTTTTTGATTAAGAATGATAAAAAAAGGGATTTAAGTAAAGTTGAACGCGTTCATCCACTTGAATTGGATTAAAGACAAACTAAAAAACAGCATGATCGCCTCGGTCAGGCTCCGCCTGGCCCTTGACCCAATTCGCATAGGCCTCAAATAAGGTTTCTGTGCCATATGACGGAGTGGCCTCAGCATCATAGCGCTGAGCAAGGGCATCCCAGACCAACATAGATTCAGTAGCGTAATAGCGGCCAATCCTAGCCAACTCCGCCTTGTCAGCAACTGCTGGGATGACTTTTCCAATCCAACTCAACACGCGAATGATGAAGTCCATCAAGCCAACAGGAATACTTTTAAAACGTGGCTTCATACCAAGCAACCTAAATAACTCCTCGCCCTGCTGACGAGGGCTAATTGCGGGTCCTGGACCTCCTATTGGCAAGATCTGATTGTGCCGATTTGGATCCTTTAAACATGCAGCCAGGAATTCACCTAAATCATCATCACTGATCGGTTTACAGGCAGTGAGATTGCCCCCCCCAAATAGCAAAAAAGGCTTTCCACTTTTAACGCGTTGTAACTGCCCAGACAGAGATTTGAAAAAAGCTGTAGGACGAACGATGGAATAAGTGATACCCGACTCAATCAATGCTTTTTCAAAAGCAAGCTTGGCATGCTGAAAAGCAAGCAAAGGTTTCTGTACACAGATGGCCGAGAGCAGTACAAAATGTTTTACACCTACCTCTTGCGCCGCTTGAAGCGCAAATAGGTGCCCTTGGCAATCTACTCGCCATGCTTCTTTCGGTGAGCCAGTGCGCGAAGCCATGCAGGAAATGACAGCGTCAAAATGCTCGTGAGCAAAACCTTCTAACTTGAGTGATGCTAAATCACATGGATCACCCCATCGTATTGTGGCCCCTGCCAGGCGTGCTGATAGTTTCTGATTACTCCCAAGAGAGTTTTGTTCCTTCCGCGGGCGAATGAGGCAGATCACCTCATGGCCATGCCTCATTAGCGCACCTACAGTGGCTTGACCTATTGTTCCCGTTGCCCCCAGTAATAGTACTTTCATTATGGTTTAAGTCCGATAAAAATGAAGAGCTATGTTCAATGACAAGCCCACTCGGTGAAGGCACCCTCTGGGCTGAATTCAGTCACGACAACCATAAATCGATGTAGGCCAGTTTGGGCAACGAGCACACCAAAGTCTAACAAACCCTGAGCTGCGGCCGCACGGCTTGCTGTGGCCCAAACGTGCTCTAGATTATTAACAAAACTGGGAGTGTTTTGTGCAAGTTTTTCTCTTGCATTACCTGAAAGTCTCAGTAAGTGAACGTGCAACTGATTTTGGCTGCGATGCGCTTGAGGATTCACGACTAAAGCAATGGATTCAGGTTCGATCTTTTTTAATGCTGTTTCCCAAGCAAACTGCCAAATTGCTTCTGGCTTTTTAGGGTCTTCAACTCCACGCACAACGGTTCTTGGGATTGCCAATCCATGCACAAATCCAGATGGGCATCCGCACATTTTGATATCTCGCATCGCCATAAATTGATCATTACTTGCCCATACATCGGTGGTTTTCTTGCATTCAGTCACACCACAATGCCCTTCTAATCGAGGTGACATGCACTGACGGCAGTAATTCTCAAGAGACGAATCAACGCATTGCGTCGCAATGTGAAGCAAGATATCGCTGCGCGCGACGGGACCCGCAGCCAGTGCAGGGGTCGAATAGAGTCCGAGGAACAGGATTGCAGCAAAAATGATCTTTAAATAGTGCTTATGGGACATATCCAAATGGGCTAAGACATGACTAAATTGCTTTCTCTTTTGTAACAGCATGAACTGCGCAACACATCTATTCCTTCAGGAGTACACTGAACTGCTACTATAGCGGAGTGATTAAAATGATTATTAAATACCCTAAGTCACAGGCCATCGCCCGCAATGCCCAAACAAAGCAACCTGAGGAAAGTGTGCTATTTCCTCCCAAGCATATTGCGTATGCCTTGGCTGCCTCAGTATCGCTTACTCCACTGATCCCTGCTGAATCAGCACAACTCACCACGGCAATTCCTGTTACTGCTTCTGTCGTTGCTAATGTAAAGATGCGTATGAGTTATCACGCTACCCAACTTAATATCACGCAAAGCGATGTTGAGCGCGGTTATGTCGAGGTACCCTC